>JBAUIP010000050.1:0-3650 GCA_049683055.1 Pricia sp. | reverse complement strand
GCAAAAAAGCTTGAACGCTACCGAAATGGCCCGACGAAAATTCCGCGATATCGCCATCATCAGCGGCATGGTCTTTACCGGATATCCGAACAAGGCCATTAAAATGAAGCATCTTCAGAGCAACTCCCAATTGCTGTTCGAAGTCTTTCGCGATTACGAGCCCGAAAATCTGCTGTTCCAACAGGCCTTCACCGAAACCTTTCAGCACCAGCTGGAGGAGGGACGTCTCCGACTCTCCATGGAACGTATCGCCGAGCAAAAAATCGTTTGGAAACAATGCGAAAAACCTACGCCTTTGTCCTTCCCGCTAATCACCGACCGACTGAGCCGCGAGAAACTATCCAGCGAAAAATGGGAGGACCGGGTCAGGCGAATGGCGGCTATTTTGACGAAAAAATAAGGTTCTGACGCTCTATCAAATCTTCCCTGTTCATATATCAAATCTGCCATCCCCTTCACTTTAGTATCCATGGTATCATGAAATTTTAATTCCCCTCGATTCCTTACCTTTACAAAAAAATGAAGTAATGGGAATTTCCGATTTACAGACCGACATTATTAAAAAAATTCTCAGCATTAGAGATATTGAGACACTTACGTTATTCCGAGAAATACTTTCGAATACGGCGAATGATAAAATCTACAAACTCTCCGATTTTGAAAAGACGGTGGTTTCCGAAAGTAAAGCTGATTACGAAGCTGGACGGCTTATTGACCACGAAACTATCATCAAGAGAAATAAAGAATGGCTAGAAGAATAAGGTGGACCTCAAGGGCGGACCGAATCTTCACTGAAATTTTAGAATTTTATTACCACAACAAAAAATCAAAATCGTACAGCAGAAAACTAAATCGAGAAATTGACGATGTTCTGCAACTCTTAGCAATCTATCCTTTTCTTGGGATGGCTTCCGATTTTGAGGATACCCGTGTATTGGTTCACGGTCATTTCAAAATCTTCTATGCTGCCAAACCAGATGAAATCGTGGTGCAACTAATTTGGGATACGAGACAAGATCCAGAGAAACTTCCGCTACCATAGTGCAAACCCAAACCCTACAGATACAAAACCAAACCTTCGTTCTCCACCCATCGGGCGTGCTTTTTTGGGAAGAAAAATCAATACTGCTTATCAGCGATGTACATCTGGGAAAAGTATCCCATTTCCGAAAATTCGGGGCCGCAGTCCCCCAAAATGCAATCCAAAGTAATTTTGACAGGATGGATGATTGTATCGCCCATTTCGAACCGAACCACTTGATTTTTATGGGTGATCTCTTCCATTCCGCCTTGAATAAGGAGTGGCAAATGTTTGAAAAATGGACATCCACCCTAACTGCGGAAATCGTTTTGGTGGCCGGAAACCATGACATCATTTCCCCGGTCAAATATGAGGATATCGGAATCAGGGTAGTATCAGAGATCCAGCTGGACGGATTTTTACTGACCCATCATCCCGACGAGCGCGAGGGATTCTTTAACTTCTGCGGCCACGTGCACCCTGCCATTCGCTTAACCGGACTCGGCAGGCAGTCGGCGCGGCTACGCTGTTTTTTCAAATCGGAGCGGCAAATGATACTCCCGGCCTTCGGGGAGTTTACCGGCTCGTACACCCTCGAACCCGAAGTGGGATGCGAGGTCTTCGCCCTTTTGGGGGATACCATCTTGCCCGTTCCTATTGTGGAACGGAAAAAAAAGCGGCGTTTTTCAAGGTAAAGCGCCGGTGGATGTTGCTTGTCCATCTTACCATCGACCGCGAAAGCTGCATTTGCTCGACGATTACCATTTGATAAGAAACTCCTTTGGGTACTTATAGCTTTCGAAGGTATTTCCGTAAATTCATCGAGAAAACCATGTTATGAAGAAAACACTCGCACTACTAAACCTGTCTTCGGTCATTTTGGTCATCACCGTCAACTATGTATCCCAGGCCATGCGCCTCAACGGAACGACCATAGGCGAAATCAGCCAGAAGTATGACAACCTCTTCACCCCTGCCAGCTACGCCTTCGCGATTTGGGGACTTATCTTCATCAGCCTGCTAGCCCTTGCCGTTTTTCAGGTGCGGAGGACATTTTTCAGCGAGAAAGAAACCCCATCTATCCAACAGGTGGGCTATTGGTTCGCCATCGCCAATTTTCTCAACGCGGCATGGGTCTTCGCTTTCGTTTATGATTACACGGGGGTTTCGGTCATCATCATGCTGGGCATCCTATTTTCACTGATAAAAATTATCCTAAACACTAATATGGAACGATGGGACGCGCCCATCCAAATCATCGCCTTCGTCTGGTGGCCCATTTGCCTCTATAGTGGATGGATCGCCGTTGCCACTATCGCAAATATATCCGCCTATCTGACCAAAATCGGATGGGACGGATTCGGGTTGAGCGACCAAGAATGGACTATCATTATGATCGCCGTCGCCACCCTGCTCAATATCCTCATGATTTGGAAGCGCAATATGCGCGAGTTCGCCGCTGTCGGCATCTGGGCCTTGGCCGCGATTTTCTTCCGACATCGCGATTCCCATGAATCGATTGCCTATATTGCCTTGACCGGTGCCGTCATACTGTTCGTTGTCGCAGCCGTTCATGGCTATCGAAATCGGGAGACCAATCCCGGTTTCAAATTGATTCAAAGACTTCGTCAATAAAAATTTATTGGACTTCTCGTGCGGAATCGTAATTTTCCGCTTTAGTGCCCTGATAAAGCAAATTTTAAGAGTGATAGCGATATAAATTTTGGACCTGCAATTGGAACCGGTTCCTTAGAATTTAGTATTTTAAAAATAAAAACTATGGATTATTTGGACATCGCACTACAGCTTATTGTAGCACTGAGTATTTTGAACGTATGGCTGATTCAATACAACAAACCCACCCAATGGCGTGGCGGTGAGGCCAAAACCATCAAGGAAGAATTCGTAGTCTACGGCTTACCGGTATGGACCTGTTATCTTGTTGGCTTCTTGAAAGTCGCATGTGCCATCGGACTCATTGTTGCCATTTGGTACCCTATTTTTTTGAAACCATCGGCTACCGGGCTTGCCGTACTACTTGCAGGATCGGTCGCGATGCACATCAAAATCAACGACCCTTTTAAAAAATCCATTCCGGCATTGTTGTTTCTGGCCATTTGTGTCTATCTAGTATTTACCAATTAAATCGGCATACCGTTCCAAAAAACAAAAGCGATATAGGCATTCAACAATGCGTAGATAAAGGATGGACTTGACTCCCAAAAGGTATCCTTGATTTTTAGCCGGACCCCAAACCCAAGAATCATCAGTAGGCAAAGGCCCGTTGCGGCGACAAGACCTAGGGTCGGCAGATAAAAATAGCCGAAAATCAGACCCAGCCCACCTAAAATCTGCAAGACACCCACCAACTCCCGCTGCGACTCCAAACCATATCGGACGTATTCCGACTTCATCCTATCCATCACAAAACAGCTAATTCCGAAGAATAGAAAGGATATTGCCGAAAAAAATGTGATCAGAACCGATATTTTCATGGGGGATTTTGTTGAAGTGTGCGGCTACACCATACTTTTCACATCATTCGCCCAAGAAGGATAGGTAAAGACCGTTCTTTTTATATCATTGGCCGTCATTTTATTATTGATGGCCATGGTGAACAGGTTTATCG
>JBAUIP010000049.1:0-2919 GCA_049683055.1 Pricia sp. | reverse complement strand
CCACGGACGGCACCGAAACGCTCACCAATTCCTTTACGGTGGCCGTCACACCGACTGTGGTGGAAGAAGCCGTTCCCGAAGGAATGTTGGATGGTATCAACCTCAATCCATCCGACGATACCAAGGCGACTTTGGTATTGTATGCCCCAGGAAAGGAATTCGTGCACCTCATCGGCGATTTTAACGATTGGCAGGTCAATGATGCCTTTTTGATGAAAAAGGATATTGACCAAGACCGTTTTTGGATTGAATTGGACGGATTGACCCCGCAATTCGACCACCTCTACCAATATCTGGTAGAATTCGATATCAACATAGCCGACCCCTACTCCACTCTTATATTGGATGGATTCGGTAACGATACTTTTATCGATGCGACCACCTTTCCAGATATCCCGGAATATCCGTCAGGACAGACGCAGGCCATTACAGTACTACGAACCGGTGAACCGGAGTACGTCTGGCAGGTCACCGATTTCGAGCGGCCTAAAAAGACCGATTTGGTTATCTATGAACTATTGGTGCGCGATTTCGACGAAAGGCATAGTTTCGATGCCGTCAGGGAGCGGTTGGATTATCTGCAAGAACTCGGCATCAACGCCTTGGAGCTCATGCCCGTCAACGAATTCGACGGCAACGAAAGCTGGGGATACAATCCATCTTTCCACATGGCGCTGGATAAATATTACGGCACCAAAAACGCCTTGAAATCCCTGATAGACGAATGCCACGCCCGTGGTATGGCCGTGTTTATCGATGTGGTATACAACCACGGTGCGGGGCAACATCCCTATTACCGAATGTGGAACACTGATAATGGCAGCACGGGAGGGCAGGCAGCCGCCGACAATCCGTTCTTCAATCCCGTGGCGACCCATTCCTATAGCGTCTTTAACGATTTCAACCATCAAAGTCAAGCCACCAAAGACTATGTTAACCGAACGGTCACTTATTGGATCGAGGAATTCAACCTTGACGGTATGCGCTGGGACCTGACCAAAGGTTTCACCCAGAATTGTACCCCAGAAGACGAGGTATGTACCAACGCTACCCAGCAAGATCGGGTCGAGGTCTTGCAAGGCTATTCGGACAACCAATGGGAGGCCGACGAAAATTTTTATGTGATTTTCGAACATCTTGGCGGTATACAAGAAGAGCAACAATGGGCCGATTACCGATTGGATGAGGGCAAGGGAATTTTACTCTGGAACAAACAGACCGATCCGTACAACGAAGCAACCATGGGTTATCACGAAGAGGGGAAATCCAATTTCTCGGGAGTATCCTATCTACAGAAAGGCTTCGGGCAGCCATCGGCTATATCCTATATGGAAAGCCACGATGAAGAGCGGCTTATGTACAAGAATCTGGAATTCGGCAATGGCAATGAGGACTATAGTGTAAAAGAACTGAACACCGCCTTGAGCAGAATGGAAACCGCTGGTGCCTTCTTTTTTACCGTTCCCGGCCCCAAGATGATCTGGCAGTTTGGCGAACTGGGCTATGAAGTGCCCATCGATTTCAACGGACGCACGGGTAACAAGCCTATTCGTTGGGAATATGCCGAAGATCCCGATAGGAAAGCCATCTACGATGTATGGGATAAGTTGATCGACCTGAAGATCAACGAGCCGATTTTTGAGACGAACGATTTTGAGCTCGACCTAGCGGCCGCAACGGGACTGAAAAAGATACAGTTAACGTTGGAAAGTGCCTCCGAAGACGAAATCAAGTACGTTACCGTTATCGGCAATTTTGGGATTACCGGTCAAGAAATCGTTCCCGATTT
Organism: Pricia sp.; assembly: GCA_049683055.1. Lineage (GTDB taxonomy): Bacteria > Bacteroidota > Bacteroidia > Flavobacteriales > Flavobacteriaceae > Pricia. The sequence goes on along the minus strand of JBAUIP010000049.1, from coordinate 1,130 downwards.
TCAGGAAACCGGTGTTTGGTACGAGTTTTTGGCCGACAACCTCAAATATACCGTTACCGATACCCAGAATACGATATCCCTCGCACCGGGGGAATTTCGGATATTCGGCGACAATCCGACTGCACTTTTTCCGAATGTGAACGCACCGGACCAAGATAATGACGGGGTTGCAGATGAGGACGATGACTGTCCGGATACCCCTTCGGGAGCGTCCGTGAACGTATCCGGTTGCGAGGTGTTCTCCCTGCCTTCGGATAATTTTTCCATTCGCCTATTTGGCGAGACCTGCCGCAATAGTGACAATGGCAGCATCTCGATCAGCGCTGAAGAAGAATATAGCTACACAGCGACCTTGACCGGTGCGTCTGAAGCATCCTCCGAATTTTCAGATGAAACGGAATTCGATACTTTGCCCGCCGGGGAGTATCAGGTCTGTATCACCCTGATGGAACAGCCGGGGTATCAACGCTGTTTTGACCTGACCATCAGCGAACCCGAAGCACTGTCCGTCAGTGCGAAAGTGGATGTATCCGCCAAACGATTGTCATTAGACCTGAAGGGCGGTGAAACCTACAGTATCCGTCTGAACGACACCGTCTTTACGACGTCCGATACCACGGTTTCCCTGGCTCTTACTGCATCGACCAATAGGCTCAGCGTCAAAACCGGTAAAGACTGCCAAGGCAGCTATGAGGAGACCATTGTAATTGCCAGTGAGGTTTCGGTCTACCCAAATCCGTTGACCAACGGAATCCTGAATATTGATCTGGGACAACCCTCTACAGCATCGGTGGCAGTGGAAATCCATACCCTTTCGGGACAATTGGTCCAGCAATCCACCCATCGGGCGAACGGCTCAAATATTCAAATCGACCTCTCTTCTCTGGCCGACGGACTCTTCATGGTACAAATTGAGTTCGATGGCAACACCCTCAATTATAAAATCGTCAAGTAATGCAGCTACCAAAAAATCTCTTCGTAGTAGTACTAACCGTCTTGTTATTGGCCTCCTGCGGAGGTGATGACGGCGACCCGACCCCACCGGATCCGGTCGAACCACCCAGCGCAGTGAGTTTGATTTTTCCGGAAGACAATACCGAATGCAACGAGGGCGAAATAGTCTCCGACAA
>JBAUIP010000048.1:0-1923 GCA_049683055.1 Pricia sp. | reverse complement strand
CAGTTCGTGAGTGTATTCGAAACGTTGCACCAAACCTTCCTTTTCAAGTTCAGAAAAGTCGCTTTTTTGTGAAAGCGCAACAGCCTCTTCCAATAGTAACAACGCTTTTTGATAATTCTCAAAACGTTGCTGCCAACGGATGTCTTCTTTTTTGAAGTCCATAGTTATATGGTATAACCTTGACAAACAAAGTTAAGGATTATAAAATGGATAAAAAGGGAAGAAGTATGCCCCCGAATATCAATCGATAAGCTCAAACCCACAATACGGCACCAAAACCTCCGGAATGCGGATACCCTCCGCGGTTTGGTAATTTTCCAGAATGCCGGCCATGACGCGGGGCAGGGCCAGGGCGCTTCCGTTGAGGGTGTGGGCGAGTTGGCTTTTTCCGCTTTCGTCTTTGTAGCGAATTTTCAGGCGATTGGACTGGTAGGTCTCGAAATTGGAGACCGAGCTGATCTCTAGCCAGCGGTCCTGCGCGGTGCTAAAAATTTCGAAATCGTAGGTCAGGGCCGAGGTAAAGCCGAGATCGCCTCCGCAAAGGCGTAAAATGCGGTAGGGCAGTTCCAGTTCGCGCAAAATGACCTTGACGTATTCTACCATTTCATCCAAAGCAGTGTAAGATCTGTCGGGATGTTCTACCCGAACGATTTCGACCTTGTCGAATTGGTGCAAGCGGTTCAGTCCGCGGACATCGGCTCCATAACTGCCGGCCTCCCTTCGAAAACAGGGGGTATAGGCGGTATAACGCAAAGGAAAATCGTCCTCGGCCAGAATTTTGTCCCTAAAAATATTGGTAACGGGCACTTCGCCGGTCGGAATCAGAAAGAGATTGTCTATCTGCAAATGGTACATCTGACCTTCTTTATCCGGCAAATTCCCCGTGCCGTAGCCGGAGGTTTCGTTAACCAAGTGGGGTACCTGTACCTCGGTATAGCCTTCTTCCGTATTCTTGTCTAGAAAATAGTTGATGAGGGCACGCTGCAATCGGGCGCCTTTTCCTTTATAGACCGGAAAGCCCGCACCGGTGATTTTCACGCCCAGCTCAAAATCGATGATGTCATATTTTTTGGCCAACTCCCAGTGGGGCAGGGCATCGCTCTCCAGTTCGGGGATGTTGCCCTCGGCGTATACCTCTTCGTTGTCGGATTCGGAACTGCCGGCGGGTACCGAGTCGTGGGGCACATTGGGAATCTGGTACAGTAATTTTTGTAAGGCTTCCGCTGCCGTATCAAGTTCGTCGCCCAGTTTCTTGGAAGCCTCTTTCAGTCCGCCGGTTTTCTCCTTTAGCGCCTCGGCCTCTTGGTACTTTCCGTTCTTGTAGAGCGCCCCGATATCTTTCGAAAGTTTATTGCTTTCGGCCAGGGTTTTGTCCAGTTCGGTCTGGGTCGCGCGACGTTTTTCATCCAATCGAAGCAATTCTTCGACCATCGGGGCCGCGTCGAGGTTCCGCTTTTTTAGGGCTTCGATAATTTCCTTTTTGTTGTCGCGCACGACCTGCAATTGTACCATCTCTAAAATTTATCCTACAAATTTAGGTTTTAATTGGAATTTCGGGAGGATGCCGAACCCTTATTTTTCAGCTTTTACGTTGCAATTATGGTATGCAACGAATATCGCCGTATCAATCGATTCGGCTCTCCGGGTTTCGCGCACCTCGACTGCTTTTGAAATCGTCGAATCAATTCTTGGAATTTGGAGCTTGGGCTTTGGAATTTTCAACTGGCGAAGGCAAAATCCACTCATTATGGCGAAAATGATGCCATTTCGCGGCGGCGAGGTCGACTTTGGGGTCAATAAAGGCGCGATACGGCTTCCCGTTGATGCTGACCCTTGAGTTCACGGCATATACGGCAATATCCTGTCCCTTTTCGGCGTGTTATTTTTTGAGATACTGGGCGAACTGCCAGATAAAATCCGGAT
>JBAUIP010000047.1:0-1685 GCA_049683055.1 Pricia sp. | reverse complement strand
GACCATCATCCTTGGTGCCGGGGCCTCCGCTTTGGCCTTCCATGGCTGCAAGACCGAGGGCGGAGAGAAAGTTGCGGAGGAAAGCATCCCGGCCACCGATGATACCAAGTACTTCGGTCGCCGGCCGCAGGACTTGGAGCGCATCGAGAACTTGACGGCGGACCAGCTGTTTAACGATCATGAAATGGAGACCATTGCCGCCTTGAGTACGGTCATCCTTCCCCCGAAAGAACCGCATGGGGGTCCCATCGAGGCCGAAGTCCCGGAATTCATCGAATTTATGGGAAAGGATATTCCCGAAACGCAGACGACCCTACTTGGCGGGCTGATGTGGCTCGACCATACCAGCAACACCGAGTTCGGGAAGGAATTCAAGTCCGCATCCCTCGACCAGCAAAAACAGATTTGCGACCGCATTTGCTACCACGACCCTGAAATACCCTTGGACGAGCAGGCTTTGGAAATCCAGTTTTTCGCCCTGATGCGGAATCTGACTGTCAGTGGGTATTACACTTCGAAAGTCGGCATCGCCGATTTGGGATACAAGGGCAACCAGCCCAACGTTTGGGACGGGGTACCGCAAGAGGTGCTCGACAAACACGGTATGGCCTACGACCCCGAATGGATCGCCAAGTGTGTGGACCAGAGCAAGCGAAACGAGATTGCGGAGTGGGACGAAAACGGGAAGTTGTTGACGTAAGGTTTCTATGAACAAAATTTTCGTTTCCTAGGAAAAGTTACTCAAGTCTTACGCCACCTAAGGTTTTTGTATGCATGAATTCTTACTTGTCGGTGCCGCGCCGGAAACCAGTATGGTTGGTATGCGTTCAAATGTTTAACTTGTAGGAACAACGAGTTTACAGTTTCATCTTAAAGACACTTCATTATGAAGAAAGTACTATTGGTCATCCTATTCATCGCCGCCCCGTTCTTCACAACCGCCCAAGAAGTAGGCATCCAACTCTACAGCCTGCGCGACCAGTTAAAAAAGGATGTGCCGGGCACTTTAAAGCTTATCAACGATTGGGGCATTACCAAAATCGAGGGTGGCGGAACCTATGGGATGCCAATGGAAGAATATAAGGCGCTCTTGGCTGAAAACGATTTGGATATGGTCAGCGTTGGCGCCAGTTTCGAGGAGCTGGAAAACGATCCGCAAAAGGTCATCGACAATGCCAAGGTGTTCGGGGCGAAATACGTGATGTGCGCCTGGGTACCCCATGACGATAACCAATGGGCCTTGGAGGAAACGCAACACGCCACCCAGGTGTTCAATAAGGCTGGAAAGCTGCTCAAAGAAAATGGAATTACGCTGGCCTATCATCCCCACGGATACGAGTTCAGGCCTTGGGAAGATGGAACCCTCTTTGACTATATGGCACAAAACGCCGAACACTTCACTTTTGAACTCGATGTATTCTGGGCGCATCATGGCGGGGCGGATCCCTTGGCCCTGATGAAAAAATATCCCGATAAGATCACCCTGATGCATTTAAAAGATATGGAAAAGGGCGTGGAAGGGAATAACACCGGCCACGAAGATGTGGATACCAATGTGGTGCTGGGTACCGGGCAGGTCGATATCGCCGGTACGGTGGCAGAGGCCCAAAAATTGGGTATCGAATTTATGTTTATAGAGGATGAGTCCTCTAGCGTGGTCGAGCAGGTGCCGCAAAGTCTGGAGT
>JBAUIP010000046.1:0-6378 GCA_049683055.1 Pricia sp. | reverse complement strand
CTATTGAAACGGCAGCAAGGGGCGCATTGTCAAAAGGATTGAGTTCGATATCGATGCTGACTCCGGTCTCATTCCCTACGTAAAAAACGGTCAAGGTGCTTGAGTCTTCGAATACCAGATTCGCGGTCCAATCTTCGTCATCGGTTTCAATGCTGGTAATTAAATCGTTTACTATTTGGATGCTTCCCTGCTTTTCCAGCTCAAATCCCGTAATCATTTCATTTTCAGATGTTATGGAAGTGATAGGCTCTTCGTTGTTATTGGCTTCGATAAGTAGGTCTTTTAAAGCTTGCAGGTCTTCGGCGGTTTGTGGTTCTTCCTGTTCTTCTTCCGGTGTGACCACATTATTTCCGTCATCATTGCTACATGAGGCCACGATAGCCATCATCAAAATCAAAATTATTCGGTTGAATGTACTTTTTTCCATGTTTTTCGTAATTATAGGACTAGGCACAATCGAGTTCTAGAAGCGGTAAATGTATACAATTTGTAGAAAGTACGTGTAAATGCTATAAATCGGTCGACTTGAGCATAAATTAATTGATGTTATTTAATAAAAAATTGACTGGATTTATGGTCCAATAGGATGGATTTTACCGCTGCAGCGGGTAGTATTTGAAAGGAACAGGGTTCATTACTAAAATTTCAACTAGGGCCGAATCCTAAAAATATGCACTTTGTTATTCGAGTAGATGGTAGTTTTGTCCAAGGTCATCCCTATATGCGTGGCCACTTTTTGTGAGGGGATGTTGTCCACTTGTATAATCGATATGAGCGATTCGGCCAAATGGTTCGCAAACGCATAATCGCGGCATTTTAGGGCGGCCTCGGTCGCATAGCCGTGACCCCAATATTTCGGCAAGATGGAGTAACCAATTTCCAGTTCCTGAACCTCATGGACGGTCTGCACCAATAATCCGCACAGTCCGAGCAAGTGGCTGTCGGACTTTGAAATTAAGGCATTCATGCCGCCCAGACCTTTTTCGTAGCGTTCGAACACCCGGTCGAATTGTTCACAGCAGGCAGTTTCGGGGTCGGCCGGAATCCCTTTCCAGTATTTTGTGCTTCTAGAGTCGTGGTAAAAGGGGAGCCACGTTTCGAAGTCCGTGGGTTTTACCTTCCTGAAAATGAGCCTTTCGGTCGTTTCTCTTTCCAAAAGTAATTTTTTAGGATGCATTTCAATTTCGTTGAATGCTCTGGCTTCCTCCACGGAACCCATGTTTTTGGACGTTATTCTTTTGAATAGGATATGCTGTCGCCCACCTTTAGCCCCCATTCCTTGACAAGACCAGCGTTAATTTCCAACACATATTGGATTGGAACTCTGGAGGATAGGCTGGACTCGCTCAGCGGCTGGGCGTTTTCCTGAAAACTGGCGATTTTTAGGTCGTTTTTGATGAATATGATATCCAACGGAAACTCCGTGTTTTTCATGTAAAAGGAGTGCATGGTCTGATCAGGAAACACGAAGAGCATGCCCTGGTCGTCGGCCATGCCTTTGCGGTACATGAGTCCTGTTTCGGTCTCGTAGTCGTTGTCGGCGATTTCGATGTCGAGGGATGTGATGATCGAGTCGGATTCGGATGCGAAAATCGTAAGATTACCTTCCTTCTCGAAAGCGACTTCGGTAGTTTTGATAACTTTTTTAGGATTGTCCTTGCACGATGATAGGATGGCTATTGCCAAAAATAGATGGCCAACGAGCCGCATAGACTTTATCATTTGGAGCGTCTTTAAAATTTCACTCGAAACCGGAAACACCGTCGCAAAACGCATAGGGAAATGCCTTCAAATCAAATTGCGGTCCTCTTCGAACTAGGCCGGAACATAAAATAAAATCCTATTAAAATAAACGGGATGCTCAGCCATTGCCCAGTGGACAGAAGTCCTAGGCTTTCCTCGAAGCCACCTTGACTTTTCTTGACAAATTCCACAAAAAAGCGAATGGTCCACAATAACACCAGGAATAATCCGAACAGAAATCCGCGGTCGTTCTTTTTGTCCGTCTTCCAATAGAGGTAGTAGAGTAGGATAAATACGAAAATATAGGCGACTCCCTCATACAACTGCGCTGGATGCCGGTAGGGAATATCCGCCAGATACTGGGCGAATTCCGGATTGTTTTCAATGGCATCATAAGCCGCGTTGACAGATTGCTCCTTAGTGATGGCCAAGGCTTTCGCGGGATGCATATCGTCGGAATCACGTATAAACTTCGTGGCAAAAAGGGTGGACTCTTCCGTTACTTTTCCGTTGATTTCGGAGTTGAAAAAGTTTCCAAGGCGTACACAAAAAGCGCCGATGGCAAAGGGAATCACCATACGGTCCAAAAGCCAAAGCATAGTAAAGCCTTCGTGTTTGCGGGAGTATAGGTATACTCCGATTAAGACGCCAATGAGCGCTCCGTGACTCGCGAGGCCAGTAAAGCCGGTGAACTCGTATCCATTGATAAATCCGAACAAGGTGCCGTCCGAACTTTCTCGAATCGGCAGCAATATTTCGAGCAAATGGTTTTGATAGTAGGGCCAATCGTAGAAAAAAACGTGGCCCAAACGCGCGCCCAACATGGTGGCGAGCACCGTATAGATAAAAAGGGAATCGAGCTGCTCAACGGTTTTCTTTTCGTTAAGAAAAATCCGCTTCGTAATAAACCAGCCTAGCGCAAAAGCGATAATCCAAAGCAGGTTATAGTATTTAATCTGTATGGGGCCGAGAGCGAAAAGCGTTTCGTTCGGATTCCAGATAATGCCCAAAAAATACATGTAGTTCGGTTTTGAAGCGGCTAAGATAAGGAAATTCATGGCACCGGATCATATCCTTGCCCTCCCCAGGGATTACAACTTAAAATCCGTTTCAAAGAAAGCCATCCACCTTTAAAAAGTCCGTGTTTTTGTAGGGCTTCGAGGGAGTATTGTGAGCAAGTGGGGGAATAGCGACAAGTGGCGGGCGTATAGGGGGAAATGGCGGCACGATAGAACCGGATGAGAACCACGAAAGGCGCAATCAAGATTTTTTTCAAGGTCACTGCTGCAATCGTTCGTTATATTCCGCGAATTTTAATTAAGGCTAAAGGTCGTCCCGTCCTTCCCATCTTTCAGCTGGATTCCCAATTCCGAGAGCTGGTCCCTTATTTTATCGGATGTAGCAAAATCCTTATTTTGCCGGGCTTCCTTGCGAAGGCCAATGAGCATTTCGACCACGCCGGATAGTTTTTCGGTGTCGGCGCCGTTGCCGACCTTGCGTTCCAGGCCGAGCACGTCGAATACGAATGCTTTCAAGGTGCGGGACAGGGCCTCCTTATCCGTGACAGTGATGCTTTCCTTGCCTTCTTTTATGAGGTTGATGTGCCGAACGGCTTCGAACAGCTGGGCGATTAGAATCGGGGTGTTGAAATCGTCGTTCATGGCCCCGTAGCATTTTTCTTCCCAAGTCTTGATATCGAATGCGCTTACGCCGCCGGTATCTAAACCATCGAGCACATCAAGGGCTTCCATCAGTTTGTTGAAACCTTTTTCGGAGGCCAACAGCGCATCGTTACTCAGGTCCAAAATACTGGCGTAATGCGCCTGCATCATAAAAAAGCGCACTACCGCAGGGGAAAAAGGCTTACTGAGCAAATCGTTCTCCCCTGTAAAAATCTGTCCGGGCAAGATATTATTGCCGGTGGATTTTGACATTTTCCGTCCGTCCATGGTGAGCATGTTGGCGTGCATCCAGTAGTTGACCGGCGATTGGCCGTAACTGGCCTCTGCCTGAGCGATTTCGCATTCGTGGTGTGGGAATTTCAGGTCCATTCCCCCACCATGGATGTCAAAGGTTTCCCCTAGATATTTCGTGCTCATCACGGTGCATTCCAGATGCCATCCAGGGAATCCGTCACCCCAGGGCGAGGGCCAGCGCATGATATGCTGTGGCTCGGCTTTTTTCCAGAGTGCAAAATCCTGGGGACTTTTCTTGTCGTCCTGTGCGGTAAGCTCCCGGGTGTTGGCTATCATGTCCTCCAATTTGCGACCGCTCAACCGTCCGTATTCGTAATCCTCATTGAATTTGGCAACGTCGAAATAGACCGAGCCGTTGGCCTCGTAGGCATATCCTTTTTCAAAGATTTCCTTGATGATTTCAATCTGTTCGATGATGTGTCCGGTCGCAGTCGGTTCGATGCTCGGGGGCAAGAGATTGAATTTTTCCAAGGTATTGTGAAAATCCAGCGTGTAGCGTTGCACCACTTCCATGGGTTCCAGCTGTTCCAAACGGGCTTTTTTTGCGATTTTATCCTCGCCATCCTCGGCGTCATCCTCCATATGGCCGGCATCGGTGATGTTGCGTACGTAGCGCACCTTGTAACCCAGATGTTTGAAATACCGGAAAATCATGTCGAAGGACATAAAGGTTCGGCAGTTGCCCAGATGTACATTACTGTAGACCGTTGGGCCGCAGACGTATATGCCAATATGACCCTCGTTCAGGGGCGTAAAAATTTCCTTTTTGCCGGAAAGCGAATTGTAAATCTTGATGGTCTGGTTCTGGTAGGCTTGCATGTCGGTGGTTAAAACGTAGTCTCCAAATTAATGTAATCCAAAAACTCCCTCCGAACGGCCTCGTTCTTGAATTTGCCGCCATATTCCGCAGTGACGGTGCTGCTCTCGATATCGCGAATACCTCGGGAGTTGACACAAAGGTGTTTGGCGTCGATGACACAGGCGACATCCCCGGTATCCAAAACCTGCTGAAGTTCGCGGACAATCTGTATGTTTAAGCGTTCCTGCACCTGAGGGCGTTTCGCGAAATAATCGACGATCCGGTTCATTTTGGATAGGCCGACTACGGTACCGCTAGAGATATATGCGATGTGTGCCTTCCCGACGATGGGCAAAAGATGGTGCTCGCAGGTGGAATATAAGGTGATATTCTTTTCCACCAACATTTCCCCATACTTATATTTGTTGGCAAAAGTGGATGATTTGGGTTTTAAATCCGGATGCAGACCCCCGAAAAGCTCCTTGACGTACATTTTGGCCACCCGGTCCGGCGTGCCCTCCAGGCTGTCATCGTCCAAATCAAGGCCCAGCGTCGTCATGATTTCCCGTACGTTCTCGCGGATGCGCTCTATTTTTTCGGAGTCGTCCAATTCAAAAGCATCCTCGCGTAGCGGAGTCTCTTCCGAGGCGGAGGCATGGTCTTCACCCATCTGTTCGAACTGCTTTTGCAATGTGTTGTCTATTTTCATAACATCCCTTCTAAAACGGACGCAAAGATATACATAATATGGCACTTTATGTTCGGTAACCGCCGTTACACAACATAATTTGGTGTTAACGAACATCTTGGGCTACTTTTATGCTTCCCAAATCAAAATCCTACTTGATGCACCTATTTTCCCGCGTCCTTTTTCCACTGTTTTTTATAGGAATGTTCGCGCATTCCCAAGTCGCCCCCGATTGTGCCAACGCCATTCCCATTTGTAATAATACGCCGGTCAACGGAGGTACGAACGGCTTTGGCGTCGATGATTATAATGGAGCAACGGTAAGCGGATGCCTAGAGCAGACCCTCGACGGGGCTATCGAATCGAACTCCGCCTGGTACCGGTTTCGGACTGGGGAAGCGGGACAATTAGGTTTCAATATCGGTATTGATTCGGAGGAGGATTGGGATTTTGCCCTTTACCGCACCGATGATTGCGATAATTTGGGAGAGCCCGTTCGCTGTAATTTTTTTGATAATCAGGATGCGAACCGGTTTGTGGGAGTAGGGGAAGACCCCACCGGCCGGATGGATAACGTGCAGTACGAGGATTGGCTCCAGGTCGAACCCGGTGAGGATTACTATCTTTTTCTCAATAATTTCAGCAACAACAATTCCGGTTTTTCGGTGCAGTTTTCGGGGGATATTTTTGTGCAATTTCCCGACACAGCGCTGGACTGTTCGATCATAGACAACCTGCTCGGCCCAGGCATATCCGCTTGTGCAGGGGATGCGGTAGTACTCGACGCGACCACTTCCGGTGCTACGAACTATAGCTGGTTTGCGGATGCAGGGAGTGGTTTTACCCAGATGGCCGGTGAGCATGATGCGACCTTGGACGTGAATGCATCCTCCTTATATCGGGTGGAGGTCGTTCGCCCTTCAGGCAACTTGATCAGTGAAGTTCAGGTAGCGTTTTCGTCCGTGCCCGTGGCGCATCCTGTCGAGGATGAAGCCTCCTGCACCGGCCTCGATGAAATCGATTTTTTAGCCAAGGATGTGGAGGTGCTCGGAAACCAAAATTCCGATGAGCTTCTGATAAGCTACCACGCATCCCTCGCCGATGCGATCAACGGGGTTCAAGTGCTGCCGAAACAATATCCACCGGCATCCGGCTCGGAGACCATCTATGTG
>JBAUIP010000045.1:0-10431 GCA_049683055.1 Pricia sp. | reverse complement strand
TCAATACCGAGTTCTAGACAGCTCAAGTAAAAAGCTTTGTTCGGAATACCGGAATTGATATGAACGCCTTGATTATCGGCCGTTCCGGAATAATAATTGTCCATATGGTCCGGCTGCGTATCGAAATCGTTGGCCGTACCGGGAGCTTTCATCGAACGCAAGGCCACTCCGGGAAATTCTTCGGTAACAATGGTATCGCCGATCAACCAATCCGCCTCGGAAATATCCTGTTCCAAAAATTTCTGCTTGACAATGGTACCGAAAACATCCGAAAAATGCTCGTTCAGCGCCCCGGACTGGCTACGGTATTCCAGATTGGCCAAAAACTGGGTCACCCCGTGCATCAGTTCATGGGCGACCACGTCGATAGCACTGGCGAAATTGGTGAATTCCTTGCCATCTCCATCGCCATAGGTCATCTCGTCCCCATCCCAAAAAGCATTATTATATTCCGTACCGTAGTGAATGTTGGAAATAATATCCAAGCCGTTGTCATCGATGGAATTTAGGTCGAAGGTCTCCTCGAGGTACTCCCGCACAAATCCGGAGGTATCGTAGGCCTTGTTTGCGGTTTCGTCCTGTACCGGGTCATCCCCCTCTTTTCGTAGCAGCTCCACCCTTTGCTCGAATTGATTTTGGGAATCGTAGATAAAACGCTCGCCATTGCCCTCCTGAAATTCCTTGGTCAGAAGATGATTGAGCACATCTCGTCGGCGCTGTAAAATTCGCCCTCGATCGTTGAGGGTTTTCTTACAGCTTTTGCTTCCACGTTTGGCAAGTTCTTCGAGAATATGCGGCGGAACGATGTGGCAAGTGTGTTTATTGCACATAATGAATGATTTAGGGTTAAGGATAAATTTTGGGTTTAGATTAAGGGAATCGACCTCCGATTGTCATTACGCGTTACTCCGCGATATGGTTATGGGTTTATATTAACCAGTATTAAAATTACAACTCTTTGGAGGCGATGACCAATTATTCCCGTTAACGGTTTGCTAAAAAACATTCCGGACCGTCCGGTCAGGGCTTCGTCAAATGGAATTAAAGCGTTCAAAACGCACGGCAGCGAAAGATTTCCGAAAAATCCTTGGGTGAAATCGTATACGATAAAATTTGGGTCAATTGTCGGGAAACAAGCTCTTATCCAACCCGGGAATCAGCCTTAGCGCATTTTTGTAATACACTTTTCGAAGTACTTCAACCGGAAGGTCCAATCCGTACATGGCCCAAAAAGCGTGGTATTTTTTGTAGTAGGGGAAGTATTCATCATCGGTCTCCAAGACCCGGAAATAAGTCGGAAATTCCTCTGGCCTCCAACTATCCTTCCCAAATAGGATGCGGTCTTGGTATTTGATAAAGAATTCTTTGGCGTTCCGGGGCTGACGTCCCAGTTCGGCGATTACCGCCGCGATACCGACGTTCATGTTGGGAATTTCGTCCATCAATTCGGCCAATCGGCCCAGATTGTTGGCATACCATCCCATGTGCGCATTGACAAATTGGGTGTTTGGATGCTTTTTGAACATCCGGTGCTGCTCGTCGATGATCTGTTGCCAAGGGGCCGGATCGGTGTCGGAACGTTTTCGTCGTGGATGGGTCTTTAGCTCCAGCCATCGTTCGTTATCGCCATCCATTTCGTCCCAAAAGGATTTTGGGTCGGCGGAGTGGATAAGCACGGGAACCCCCAGCTCGCCACAAGTAGCCCAGATAGCATCTAGGTTCTCATTGTCGACGGCCAAACGCTTCCCTTCGTTGTCAACGTTACGCAACCCAAGACTTTTGTACACTTTCAGGCCCTTGGCGCCATTTTTTATATCGGTTTTTAGTTGTGCGACCGCCTTTTCCGTCCATCCTTCCGCCCCGGCACCATCAAAATCCACATTGGCAAATACCACAAAGCGATTAGGATAGGATGCCTCGATATTCTCTAATTTTTCCTGAAGTTCCGCTCCGGACCCACCGCTCAAGTTGACCATAATCGCCTCGTTCAGATCATTCATATCGGAAACTAGACCGGCAAGACTTTCTGGGGACATGCTACGCTGATGACTGTGGACATCGATGAAAGGAAATTTCGCCTTTGTCACCTCGTTGGTCGGCACCACCAAGGTGGATGTCGGATTGTACTCCTCAAAACCCATTTCCTGTGCGTTCAAACCGAGGCATGAAAGTGAGAGGAGAATCAAACCACTTAAAAATCTGAAACGGTATAAACCGAGAATATTTGCTGCTTCTCGGGCGAGAGAAAGAACAAGGGAATTGATTTTACTTACACTATGACTATTACTCATTTAATCGTTCAATTAGTTTATGGTATTCGGATTTTGTATCGATATCGACCGTTTTATTTTCGGGATTTAAAACAAAAGCGGCTTGATCAGGGTCGTTAATTATTTTTTGGGCACCTTGGTCATCATTCAATCCTTGCAACTTCTCAAAATAGGATTGGGAAAACAAGGCGGGCACCCCTGCCCGTTTCTCATAGGCGGTCGCAATGATTCCATTTTGGGTCGAGACGAAACTCTCCATCATCGAGTTGAGATATTCGGTATCGATCAAAGGCTGGTCGGCCAATACCACCAGTGCGGCATCGTATACGAGTGTCTTTTCTTGAATGTAGCGGATACCGCAGGATATAGAGCTTCCTAAACCGGATTGCCAATCCGTGTTTTCGACGAATTCCGCTTGGTTGTCCCCATTTTCGTTTCTCCTCGATGGTTTTTCCTCGGTCGGAGTGCCATCTCTTGAATAATCTCCTATCTCTTTCCGGATAGCTTTTGCATTGGCCCCGAGCACCACAACGACCGATTGCGCAGCGGAATCTTTGGCCGTTTGAATGGCATGTCCTAAGAGCGTGGTCTTGCCCCACGGCAATAACTGTTTTGTGTCGCCCATCCGGGAAGATGCCCCGGCCGCCAGAAGTATGATTGCTATGTTTTCGGAGGAGCCCATCAACTGTGGATCCGGCCGGATTTATTTTTCAGCATCATCGGCTTTTGATTCCGGATGACGGATAGTATTTCGGCCATAATGGCCAAGGCGATTTCTTGTGCCGTTTCCGCCCCGATATTGAGTCCCGCCGGACCGTGGATGGCATCGATAAAGTCATCGGAAACTTGGGGATACCGTTCGATAAAATCCCCCAACAACCTTTCCCGACGATGGGAAGGTCCCAGAAGGCCTAAATAAGCAGGTCTCACGTCCTTTATCGCTAAAAGGTATTGGAGGTCACGCACATAGCTGTGGGTCATGACCATCAATGCGGTTCGGTGGTCGATATCGGAGGTAGAGAGCATATCCGGTTCTACTGCGGTAAAATGTTCCGCTCCTGGAAAATGATGGATTTCTTTTTCTTCCGAAGCGGCGGCGATGATGCTTACCTCCCATCCGGTCAGGGAGGCAAATAGGCATAGTTGAACGGCGTCGTGCTCCGCTCCGATAATGACGAGCTTGAACCGAGGGGGCATTTCTTGTTCAAAAATCTCGGTCTCCATGGCCGTTCCCTTGATTTCTTTAGAGGTACTTTTATTGTCAGTCTGAAAAGTAGGACGAACAGGCACCTCCTTACCTCCCAACCTGAACAGGGAACCAAAAGCAATATCAGCTCCCCCCTGTTTTGAGAAATGGGAAACCACTTCAAAAGATTTCCGTTCGGCGAGTACGGATTCAAAAGCGGTCAAAAATTCCTGCCTGGGTTCGAAAGGTTCGATTAAGATATAGAGGATTCCCTCGCAGCCCAATCGATAGCGTCCATCGTAGGTCATCATTTTGGGTGTATCATCGGAAAACACGCTTTGGGATTGTCGAAAGACTTCCTTTTCCACACATCCCCCGCTGACGGCGCCGACCATCTTGCCATCTTCCCGCAGGAGCATGCGAACGCCTGGCCTGCGATACGAGGAGCCCTCCAAAGCAACGACCGTCGCTAAGACGGTCTTAAGTTGCTTCTTTTCTGCAGCCTGAAAGGCTTGGACTATATTCCTTAGTTCGTGGGTCATATTTTATCTTGAGTCATGTCTTGAACCTTAAATTCGATCGAGACGTTGACCGAACTTTCTATCCTAAAATCTTCTCGTTGGAAACTCTCCAAAAATCCGGGTCTTCCATGAACGGTTGTTTGTAGATACGCTTTCCGGTGGCTGCTTTCAAGGCATTAGCCACTGCTCCGCCGGCTGGAGGCAGGGTGGGTTCGCCAAGTCCCGTTGGGGATAGCTCGTTCTGCACCAGATAGGCATCTACATGGGGAGACTCTTTCATGCGTATCAATCGATACGTATCGTAGTTGTTGGAAGTGGGTACGCCGTCTTTAAAGCCAAAGTTGCCGTACATGGAGTGTCCCACCCCATCGATAACGCCTCCTACAATCTGGTTTTTGGCCCCAAGTGGATTGATGACGATGCCGCAATCGACCACGCAGGTCACCCTTTTGACTACGGGCATGCCGTTTTCAATCTGTACATCCGCCACCTCGGCCACGTGGGAATTATGGCAATAGTAGGCGACAACTCCCTGATAGGTGCCCTCGGGCGCCTTGCCCCATCCGGATTTCTCCACGGCCATTTTCAATACGCCCTGCAAGCGTTCCGGGTCATATTGGATGCGTTCATCCTCGGTACCTTTCACCTTTTCGAGCAGGTCGAGACGGAGTTGTACTCTGTCCACTTCCATGGCTTCGGCAATTTCATCAAAGAAGGTCTGTTCGGCATAGGCAAGGAAATTTGTATAGGGTGCCCGCCAGGCCCCGGTAGTGATATTGCTGTCGTAATTCGCGACATCAACGCGATAATTCTCTACCGCGCCGGCGGGAAAGAAATTGGGAATCAGGCCGTACATATTTCCATTGATGGCCGCTTCTTTCAACTGATAACCGGTCAGTTGACCATCCTTGATGGCCGCCTTGATTCGATATTTGATGGCAGGCCGGTAAACGCCCGTAGTCATATCATCTTCCCGGGAGGATACCATTTTGACCGGTTTGCCGATAGCATCCGAAATTTCCGCGGCTTCGTACACGAAATCCCCATAAAGCCGTCGTCCAAATCCACCACCCATACGGGTCATTTCAAGGTGGATGTCCTTTACGTCGCGCCCCAGCATCTCGGCCACGGTTTTCGCGGCATCCTCGGGAGTCTGTATCGGTCCGACCAAATGTATCTTGTCCTTGGTCACGTCCGCATAAAAATTCATGGGTTCCATACAGTTATGCGGCAGAAAAGGCGATTCATAAGTTTGCTCCAGCACCTGGTCCGCTTGGGCGAAAGCCTTTTCGACATCGCCATCTTCCCTTAACGTAGTAAATTCTTTACCGTCCAATAAAGCGTTTAATTTCTCGTCCTGATATTCGGTGCTTTCCAACGTAGAAGCCTCCTTCCATTGGGCCTTGATGGCCTTCTTGGCCTTGAAGGCATCCCAAGTGGACTTTGCGATGACCACTACTTTTTCGGTCGGTGTAAGCTGTGCGGTCCAGTTGACTTCCTCCTTTTCCAGCATGGCCTTGGCCTTCGCGCCGATTTTAATCACGTCGATGACCCCGGGCATACCCTTGGCCTCGGAAGCGTCGAAGGATTCCAGTTCCTGTCCAAAGGCAGGCGGTCGCAGCACTGCGGCGTAGACCATTCCATCGGTTTTGTAGTCCAGCCCGAAAAGCGGTTTACCGGTAATGATTTTGTCGATATCGACGTTGACCTGATCGGTACCTATAATTTTATAGTCCTTGGGTTCTTTGAGCGTGATACCACTAGGGGTTTTCGCTCCATCCGCGGCATCCGATTCGTCGGCCTCCAGGTTTTCGGGGATTTCCATTTGGGCCGCCTCGTCGACCACATCGCCATAGCCCAGTGTTTCGCCGGCACCGTTCGTAATTACGCCTTCACTGGCCGAGCATTCGGAGGCATCGACACCCCATTTGACCGCAGCGGCATTGATCAAAATCTGTTTCGCGGTGGCTCCCGTTTGGCGTAGCGCATCCCATCCAAAGCGAATGGATTGACTACCCCCGGCCACTTGACGGGTATAATTTTCGGTGTCCAGTACGCCCTGCTCCACATGCACCATATCCCAGGGAACATCGAGCTCTTCCGCAATAATCATTGGCATGGCCGTTTTGACCCCCTGCCCAATCTCGGGATTCGGGGAAAAAATCGTGACGGCCCCGTTCTTGGCAATCTTGATAAAGGCGTTGAAATCCTTATAATCCAAATCGGCCAGATCGACCGGCGGTTTTGCGTCGGATTTACAGGCAGTGAAAAGGTTGAAGCCGATGAGGAGTCCCCCACTCGCGAGGGAAGAGGTACGAAGGAAATTTCTTCGGCTAAAGGTTAAAGAGGATGATGTAGTTGCCATTTTTATATTTTTAGGATGATAGGATTCAATTTTGTTTGGAGCGTTCGGTATCGATTTTCTCAAAGCCGTCAACTTTTAATCGGAACCATGGGGAATAGTTCTTGTTAAGGAAGCTTTTCTCAAGAACCTGCCTAAAGAAAGCCGTTCTCTAGCGGTATTACGCCTAGGAGCGATATCTCTGGGATGCTTTTAGGTCGCCTGCCCCATGTTGCCCGCCGCGAGCTTGACTGCTTCGCGAATACGACTATAGGCTGCGCAACGGCAGATATTACCGTGCATTGCATTATTGATTTCCGCTTCAGTGGGATTCTGGTTCCCCGCCAAAAATGCGGAGGCGGTCATTATCTGTCCCGATTGGCAATAACCGCACTGGGGAACGTCAAGTTCCTTCCAAGCCCGCTGTACCGGATGGGAGCCGTCTTCAGAAAGACCTTCAATTGTGGTAATCTCCCTTCCTTCCGCCGAGGCGACCGGTAAAGAGCAACTTCGGACCGCCTGGCCATCGACATGTACGGTGCAAGCGCCACATTGGGCGATACCGCATCCGAATTTCGTGCCGACCAGGTCGAGATGATCTCTCAAGGCCCACAATAAGGGGGTATCCGCACTGGCTTCCAGCGAATGGGAAGTTCCGTTTACTTTTAGATTGTAAGTTGGCATATGTTATACTTTATGAGATTGGCGGATGCCCATGCACCCTTTTCTGCCTTGAAGGTAAGAAAAATCCAATCCTTCGCCCGACACAAGCGCATCCTATTAACATTCTTTAACTTTTTTTTCGCATCCATTCATACTAGACGCCAAAATTGACCGTTCTGTTGGATAAGGCCGGCACTATCGATGGCTTGGCCCACCATAACTCAAAAATTAAAACTCGAACATGAAATCCTATTCCAAACTACTAGTACTATTTTTATCCATCGCTCTCTTTGCATCCTGCGGAAATGCCGATGATGATGTCAATTTCGGCCTGAATACGGGCGGTGACCTCGGTGAAGGCAGGCCGGTGGACGACTGCCTCGACCTCGGTGAAAACGATTTAGTGCTTTCTATCCAAGACCAATTTACTACCGCACCGGGCAAGGTATCCGTATTTTTTAAGGTATCGGATGCAGCCGGAAATCCTGTCTCAGGACTCACTGCGGACCAGTTTACCATCTATGAGCAGGGCCGTAACGACGAATGTTTCAACACGATATCGAAATCGGAGGCCAATTCGCGTATCTCTCCGAATTCCCAGATTTTCAGCAACAATACCCTATTGGTACTCGATTTGAGCGGAAGTGTGCTGGATACTAGTTTGGAAGAGCTGAAAACTGCCGGGGTCAGTTTTGTGAACAATGTGATGCCCGAAACGACGCAGGAATCCTTTCAGATGGCCATCTACTGGTTTGACGGCGAGGATGTGCTACACGAACTGAATCCGCTTACCGCTTCGAAGGTCGAGCTGACCGCTGCCATAGAAGGTATCACGGCGGATATCAGCGACGATTCATCCACCGACCTGTACGGGGCGGTCATCAAGTCCACCGACATCGCTACGAACCTGTTGAATGCGAGTACCGAGGGCGAGAAAATCGGGGCGGCTTCCGTGGTTATATTTACGGATGGTACCGACCAAGCCTCGCGGTTTACGCAAGAGGCGGCCCAGAACAAGGTAGATACGGCCAACCCGAACATTTCGTTCTTTACGATCGGACTCGGCGCCGAAATCGATGAACAGGTTTTGATCGACCTTGGAAAAACATCCAGTGTTTTCGCCACTAATAAAGATGAGCTTGAGGATACGTTCAACGATATTTCGGACCTCGTATCCCAACGCGCCAGCAGCTTTTACCTTTTCGAATATTGCAGCCCTAAGCGGGATGGCGAGAACAACCTGGCGATTCAGGTGGAGAACGGAACCTTGTCGGGTGCGGTTCAGACCAGATTCAACGCGGAAGGATTTACCGGAGGCTGCGAGTAAAAGTTTTAATTTCCCTGGCCTAACCCCCATGTCGGCCATCACAACAATACCAAAGGAAGAACTCAAATGCGGTTCTTCCTTTTTTTCTGCGGTTTGGCGAAAAATTATACCAAACAGAAGGGTATTGGCTCTCTTTGTTGTCTTAGAATAAGAACCCCAAGTTCTACCTAAATCTAAACCTACGCCCCAGTTCATGCTATATGTAAAATGTAAGTTTCACACTAAAATGAAAAATATGGATGTTTATTACACAATTGTTCAGAATACCTCGCTCAACGGCATGCCGAAATGGTTCAAGGCCACCTCGCTGATGCTCTTTTCGGCCATCGCCAGCCTAATTTTCACTATGTATTTTCTATTGCTTTCCGGCGGGTCGGATATGGTTATTCGTTTTGGATACTAAATTTGAAGGATACAACGCGCTGCCTCACCGATAGATCATCGCGTTTTTGATGTCGGTCGTAGCCTTGTCTAAGTCGATCAGGAATCCGTTGACGACCGCATATTCGATATTACCGTCTTTTTCCAAAAGGAAGGTTGGGTTGATGCCCACTTTCAGATCGAGTTCGGGGACTTTGTATTTTTTTCCGATAATATGGATGGGTAACGGTGATGCCAACATATCCCCCGGGATATTTTCAACACGGACATAAGTGTAGCCGGATTTTAAAAGGGATTCGATTTTCAACTTTTTGAGCACCGCAACGGACTTCATCGTTTCCGGATGCTCTTTTCCCGGCCGTATCGTATATCCGGATGCATCGAAGGTTTCGTAACCATAATAGGTCGAAAGGTCTCCCAGATCGATGATTCGGCTGCTGTACCAGAAGTCATTGTAGTCTTCTTCGTCCACTTCCAGTCGGTTTGTTCCGATGTCGATGACGTAGTCTTCCCCCAGAAGCGGATAGGTCGCTTTTTCGATTTTCAAATCGAAGAGTTTCCGGTCGTTTTCGGGGATTTTCTCATATTCCTCGATAGCGATATCCTTATAACTGCCCTTTGCGATCGTGTAAATGGCGGACAAGATGGACACATAGTTCAGTTTTCGGATTTCCTGTTTCTCCACATCATCTTTGTAGCCACCAGACTCGATTAAAATCGCGCTCGTGCCCCATTTCTGGATGTTATCACCGAACGCCCGCGGCTCAAAATCATCGTTATAACGGCCCACCTGCCCCGGAGCGTACTTTTGGATGATATCGTTCATAGAAACAATAACCTTCATAGCGTCCGCACGGACGTCGTTGACCTCCTTTTCGTAATTGTAGGCCGGCGCTAGATAGGATATCGTGGCGGGCTTTTCCGTTCGCTCCGCGTTGTAATAGGTGCTCTGGTCGTGCAGGTTAAAGCCGAATTCCGCTTCCAGGCTGTCCCGCACGCGCTTCAAGGTGCGGCTTTCCGGGGATTGCAGACGTAGCGCATCCCGGTTGATATCCACGCCCAAACGGTTTCGGCGTTGGAACACCTCTGCCCCATCGGGATTCAGCATCGGAAGAAAATGCAGCGTACAGCTTTTGAGGATGGCCTCTTTCTCGGCTGCAAAATCGGGACTGTCCAAGAAATTCAGGATATCGAAAATGGCCTGTGTAGCGGTCGGCTCGTCCCCGTGCATCTGCGACCATAGGAAAACATCGGTTTTCCCAGAGCCGATACTGATAAGTGACAGATTTCTGCCTTCGATGGATTGACCCACGGTCTGAACTTGAAACTTTGGGTTTTGCCTTAACTCTTTGATCAATGGTTGCAGTTCGCTATGTTTGATTCGGCGTTTGTCCAAGGTTGGTTCCTTGTATTTCTCGTAGGTTTCGTAGAGCGATTCGGTAATATCGCTAGATTGGGCGCGGCAGAAAGTCGCGGCTAATAGAGCTATGAGAAGAAATTTATGAGTCATGGGATTTCAGATATGAGAGTGCTTGGTTCTTTCGGCGAAGTTATAATCTTTGACAGAATTTTGCAGGTGCGGGATTAAATTCTTCAGGGCAGTTGCTACGGTAAAGGTTTAAATCCCAACTTATTGGTCGCGTCACGAATATCCCGCATAAAATCCTCGCCCGGATCGGTTTTTTCAGTGCGATACCCTACATCCTTTTCCAACCATAGCGGATGACCTTCGAATTTGGTAT
>JBAUIP010000044.1:0-5789 GCA_049683055.1 Pricia sp. | reverse complement strand
GAGTTGCCATTTCCATTCGTAATGCGCTCAGTTGAGTGCGGGTTTTGTGAGCATCCCCGGATAGGACGCAGATGAGGTCGCCCTTTTCCGCGCCGGTGGCTTTCGCCCATTTTGCCAGGTCGTCTTGGTCATAGAACTTGTCCACCGAAGACTTATAGCTTCCGTCTTCATTACATTTGACGTAGACCATCCCCTTGGCACCGACTTGCGGGCGCTTGACCCAGTCGACCAAGGCATCGATTTCCTTTCGGGAATATCCGCCCGCTCCCGGAACGGCGATGCCCACCACCAGTTCTGCGGAGTTGAAGACGTTGAAATCCTTATGTTGAGCTACCGCGTTAAGCTCTCCGAGTTCCATCCCAAAACGGATATCCGGTTTATCGTTGCCGTATCGGCGCATGGCCTCGTCGTAGGTCATCCTTGGAAATTCCGGTACTTCCACCCCGTTAATTTCTTTCAGCAGATGTCGGGTCAATCCCTCAAAGGCATTGAGGATATCCTCTTGCTCCACGAAAGCCATTTCGCAGTCGATTTGGGTGAATTCTGGTTGGCGGTCGGACCTCAGGTCCTCGTCCCTAAAGCATTTTACGATTTGAAAATACTTGTCGAGGCCACCTACCATCAGCAACTGCTTGAAAGTTTGGGGAGACTGTGGGAGCGCGTAAAACTGGCCCTCGTTCATCCGGCTGGGCACCACAAAATCGCGGGCACCCTCGGGTGTGGATTTGATAAGATATGGGGTTTCCACCTCGATAAATCCTTGCTCGGATAGGTATTTTCGCACCTCCATCGTGACTTTGCTCCGAAAGATGAGATTGTTTTTAACAGGATTTCTACGGATGTCGAGATAGCGGTACTTCATCCGCAGGTCCTCGCCACCATCGGTTTCGTTCTCGATGGTAAAAGGAGGCGTTTTCGATGGGTTGAGCACCACCAATTCGGAGACCAAAACCTCGATATTTCCTGTCGGCATATTCGGGTTTTTGGAGGCCCTTTCTATGACCTCACCCTTGACCTGCAGCACAAATTCACGGCCCACTTCACGTGCTTGGGCCAGAAGTTCGGCGGATGTTCTATCCTCATCGAACACCAGCTGGGTCATCCCGTAGCGGTCGCGTAGGTCTACCCAGACCACAAAGCCCTTGTCCCGGGATTTTTGTGCCCATCCCGAAAGGGTAACGTGTTGACCAATGTTCGATTCGCGCAGTTCCCCGCAGGTATGGCTTCTGTACATGAGGTGTTGATTTTGAAGCGCAAATGTAAGAAGTTATCACGGCAACCGCTAACATTTAAAATTTCGATTTTGAACGCTGCGATATCTTCTAAAACCCTAAACATTTATTAAAGAAAAGTTAAAAAAATCTTTATTTAGCGGTATTCTTCTGTAACTTGGCGAAAGAAATAGCTAATTCAAACTGTATGAATACGAAACAAACTTTTTTCAAAAGGATGTTTCTGGTGCTCTTTTTTGCGTTTCCACTAGTGGTGGTAGCGCAGGGAACGATTACCGGAAACGTAACCGCAGCGGCCGATGGCCTTCCTTTGCCTGCCGCCAATGTGGTCGTTAAGGGAACAACGGTCGGTACTACCACCGATTTTGATGGGAATTACGAGATTACGGTCGAAGATTTTCCTGTTACCATTCAATTTTCTTCCTTGGGATATGCCAACCAAGACGTGGAAGTCAGTGCGGCGGGTACGGCAAACGTAGCCTTGGAAGAAGCCGCCACCGGACTTGATGAGGTGGTCGTAACCGGACTGGCGACCTCGGTAAAACGGGAGAATTTGGCGAACGCTGTGGCGACCGTATCCGCCGAAGAACTGGTCGGAACCACGGGGCAGACCACAGTAGACGGCGCTTTGTACGGTAAAGTACCCGGGGTGAACATCACCTCTACATCGGGTGCGCCCGGCGGTGGTTTTGCTTTGCGGCTAAGGGGTGTTTCCTCGATCAACGGAAACAACCAGCCGCTGATTATCGTCGATGGAGTGTATTATAATAACGTAGAAGTACCATCGGGACTCCGATTTGCCTCTGGTGCCAACGCAGGTAACGAAGAGAACAGCAGCAACCGTTTGGCGGATCTTGATCCGAACGACATCCAGAACATAGAAATATTGAAAGGGTCTTCGGCGGCAGCAATCTACGGGCAACGCGGTAATGCAGGGGTGGTCATAATTACTACAAAACGCGGTAGACAGGGTGATACCAAAATAAGTTTCAGCCAAGATGTGGGTATCAACAAAATTGCCAATCCGCTAGGATTAAGGCCATGGACGGCCGCCTCTGTAGAAAGGACGTTCAACGCCGAAGAAAGGGCCAAATACGAAGCCACTATCGCATCCAGAGGAAGTCTCTACGACTATGAAGACATTATATATGGCGAGACCGGTTTTATAACCGACACCCGTTTGAGCGCCACCGGAGGAAGCGAAAAAACTAAATTTTATGTCGGTGGGGCCTACCGCGATGAAGGTGGAATCATTCAGAACACCGGTTTTGACCGCCTCTCCTTACGTTCTAATATAGAGCATCAAATTTCGGATATATTCGACTTTACGTCTACCACCAACTATACGCGAAGTAATTCAAGCCGAAGTTTTACGGGCAATGAAAATGAAGGGGGCCTTAGCTACGGGTACACCTTGGCTTTTACCCGACCTTGGATCAATCAGTTTCCCGATGCCAACGGTAACTATCCGAACAACCCGAATTATTCGGGGAATCCTGTTTTTGTTCGCGATAATGCGCTTAATGAAGATACAAATGACAGGGTCGTTCAAGGGGTTAATTTAAATACTAAGTTAATAACTACTGAAAAAGATAGATTGAAATTCGTGCTAAGTGGAGGGCTTGACTACTTGGCCAATCAAACTTATGTGTATGTGCCTGAAACCCATCAGGCCCAAATCGGCGGGCAAGGTGGATTCATAGCCGTCGGAAAAAATAACTTCAAACAGCTCAACTCACAGGCTATTATGGTCTGGGACCACAATGCCATGGACAACGATTTGGCATTTACCACTCAGGGCGGTATCACTTATCTTTCACAAGATGCGAACCTCGTTAACAGTAGAGGTTCATTATTGGCGGCTGGCCAGACTAGCGTCGACCAATCGGTCAACCAGGTTATCGACCAAAGACGTACCGAGGAAGAGGATTTCGGATTCTTCGGACAGGTCGAGGCGAACTACAAAAGCCAGATTATCGCTACCGTCGGTTATCGATTGGATAAGTCGAGCCGCAACGGAGACCCTAACCAATTCTACGGGTTTCCGAAAGCGTCGTTGGCGGTCAACATAGCGAATTTTGATTTCTGGGAGCTTGACGCCGTAACCCAACTCAAACTTAGGGCGGCTTATGGTGAAACTGGTAGTCCCGCAAACTTTGGAGCCACTTTCACTAGTTTGGGCGCCAGCAACATCGGCGGCAACATCGGTCAATCGGTCGTGGGCAGCAAGGGCGATCCGGATATCGAGCCGGAAACTGCACAGGAATTGGAGGTAGGATTTGATTTGGGACTTTTCGAGAATCGCGTGTCCCTTCAGGCAACTTATTATGATAAGCAGGTCAAGGATCTTATCTTGACACGGGCCTTGGAAGCCTCTTCCGGGTTTACCCAAGAGACCACCAACTTGGCGGATCTTGAGAACAAGGGTATCGAATTGGCCTTGACGGCGGACATTCTGGCACAGGAGAATTTTAGCTGGAACACTTCTATACAATTCTATAAGAACCAGTCGGAGGTAACGCGTCTCGAGGTACCTGCCTTCCCACAGCCAGGTGCCGGTTTTGGACTAGGTCTGGGTACATTTTTCATCCAGGAGGGTCAACCTGTCACACAGCTGGTAGGTAATCTCGATACGGATGGCAACCCCGATACCCCGCCCGTTCCAACACAGGTCGGTAATGTGGAACCCGATTTTCAGATGGGCTTCAACAATAATTTTACGATTTTCAAGCAATTGGATGTTTCGTTTCTGTTTCAATGGAAAAAGGGAGGCGAGAACTTGAATCTATCCACTTTTCTGACCGATTTGGGAGGAGTAACTCCCGATTTGGAAACCGCAGCGGGCCAAGAACGGTTGGGAACTCCCGCGAACGCATTACGTTTCGTAGAGCCAGCGGGTTATTTACGGCTACGTGAAGCGGCTATCTACTACCGGATGCCCAGTAAAATAATGGACAATGTTTTTGGTGATACGGTCGAGGGAGTGAAATTTGGGATTTCAGGCAGAAACATTTTTACTGTGACCGATTACAGCAGCTATGACCCCGAAGTCTCCGTAAACGGGGGTGCTGGGCTTTCCAGTGGAATCGAGGTAACGCCCTTCCCAAGTTCACGGCAGTTTTACTTCCATGTAAATGTAATTTTTTAAAAAAAATGACGATGAATACTACAATAAAGAATCTGACTTTGACGGGATGTGCAGTCGCACTGTTGCTCACCTTAAACTCCTGTTCGATTAACGAAGTGGTCGACCCCAATGGACCTAGTATCGACGGAGTGGAACTAAATGCGTCCAAAGGACAATTGAACGAATTGGCCGTGGGCCTTGAGTCGACCATACGAAATGGTCTGGGAACCGAGGTAACTGCTAGTGGTACCATGGCCCGCGAATTGTATCTGTTCGATGCAGATCCGCGCAATACAGGCGATGTGTTGGGTAAAGAGGGTATCGGCCTGGACAATAATTCCTTTTATAGCGTTGCGCAGTGGAACGGGAGTTACACCGCCATAAAGAATGCAAACCTGCTCATCGATGCCGCTTCGAACACCGAGTTCGTTACCGATGCGGAAAGAAACGGATACCAGGGCTATGCCAAAACCCTCAAGGCCTATGAGTTTATTCAAATATTGAAATCATACGGAAAGGCTAGATTGGATGTTTCCGATTCAGAGAATCTTGGTCCCGTCCTTGAATTTGACGAAGCTTTGGCCGAGATCCGGAGTTTGTTGGACGAAGCGCGGGACAACCTCTCCGGTGCGACCTTCGCCTTTCCGTTGAGCGGAGGTTTTGACGGCTTCGATACGCCTGCTACCTTTACGGAGTTCAATAGGGGCGTAGCAGCCTTGGCCGCCGTTTATGCCGGAGATGGTGAGGCGGCTTTGACCGCTTTATTCAACTCCTTTCTCGATTTGGACGGAAACTTGGATGTAGGCCCGAAACATATCTTTGGCTTGGGTGGAGGCGATCAAGCGAACCCCGTTTTCCGGGTACCTTCCACTCCCGGAAACATTAACAATGGCGACCAGATTATTGTTCACAATAGCTGGATAAACGATGCGGAAGAGGGCGACTCCCGAGTAGCCGAGAAGGCGGCCATGCGACCTGATCCGACCTCCCAAGATGGCCTTTCCGGAACCCACGAGACTCGTTTGTACAGCTCTAACGTGGCCCCGGTAGATATTCTGCGCAACGAAGAACTGATATTACTTTATGCAGAAGCTAGTATATTGGCCGATAATCTTGACAATGCCGAGGAGGCCTTGAACGTTATCCGGAATTCGGCGACGCTGTCCAACTACGATGGTGCCCAAACCGCTGATGCACTAACGGCCGAACTCTTAATGCAGAGGAGATATTCACTCTGGTCCGAAAACCATCGCATGTTCGACTTAAGACGCTACAATCTTTCGGATACCTTACCTATCGATAGGGCGGGCGACCGAATTTTCAATGTTTTTCCGGTGCCACTATCCGAAAATTTGTAATGTAAAATTCCCCCAATTGAAAAATCCCGATGGTGTTCCATCGGGATTTTTTCTGCGACAAATTTGTTCAAC
>JBAUIP010000043.1:0-3284 GCA_049683055.1 Pricia sp. | reverse complement strand
ATTTTTTCATCCCTTTCATTCTTCTCGAACTCGCCGTCAATGACAAAAAAGTCCGTATCATGTTTGATGTTCTGGGAGGAAACGGGATTAAAATAGCCCTTTCCGAAGGCCAAATGGTACACGGCATCGAGCACATTGGTCTTTCCGATTCCGTTCGGGCCCACAAAGCAATTGATTTTACGGTCGAACTCAAAATCGGCCGATTCGAAGTTCTTGTAGTTCAAAAGGGACAATCGTTTTAAAAACATGCGCCGGACGGTCAATATCAAGGGTTGGAAACGAAACGGCCCCAAAATTAAAGAATAAATTCCCTTTCGGTTTTGTATAAAAACTTTATTTTTGCGCCACCTTAAGAAAACCAAACATGGCGACATATAAGAAACGTGGATACAAACCGAAGGACAAGGCCGAGGAACAGGACCGTCTGGAGCAGGACAGCGCTACCGCAGAGGTGTTTAGCTCCCTCGATGAAGGCGCTTCGCGTACGGAAGCTTTTGTCGCTAGGAACCAGAACTATATCTTGGGCATCATCGGCGTAATTGCGGTCGGCGTACTTGGCTATCTGGCTTACGTCCAGTTCGTTCAAAATCCGAAGGAGACCACCGCAGCCAATGAAATGTACTATCCCCAGCAGTATTTCGATGAGGCCCTGACAAATACCGCGGCACAGGATTCCCTTTTTAACCTGGCCCTTAATGGTGGCGAGGGTAAGTACGGATATTTGGACATTATCGATGAGTACGGTGGTACTCAAGCCGCGAACTTGGCCCAGTACTCCGCCGGGATGTCCTACCTGAACCTTCAAAACTATGAGGAAGCCATATCCCATTTGGAAAAATTCGATTCCGATGATGCCATCCTGGGCTCCATGGCCAAAGGGGGAATCGGCGATGCCTTTATGCAATTAGGCCAGCCGGAGGATGCCCTTGGATATTACGGTCAGGCCATCAAACACAGCGATAATGACTTTACAGCACCAAAATATCTATACAAGGCCGGGGTTACTGCGATGGAACTCGGTCAGAACGATAAGGCCCTGACGTACTTTCAAAGGATTAAAGAGGAGTATTCGGATTCCGGAGAGGCCCAAAATATTGACGCTTTTGTAGGGATGGCAGAGGGTGGCTCCGAATAAAAACGACTCGCCGGAGGGCTATTTCAATACCAAGACGCCCTTTTTTACCGATTCACCCAGAACCTGATTATGGCAACGGCCAATAAAAATCTATCGGCTTACGACAAAAATGAGGTTCCCCGTGCGAACGAGTTCCGCTTTGGCATCGTGGTCGCTGAATGGAATTCCGAAATAACGGAAGGAATGTACGATGGTGCCCGGGAAGCTTTGTTGGCCTGTGGGGCCTCGGAAGAGAATATCATCCGCTGGAACGTGCCGGGCAGTTTTGAACTCACCTATGGCTGTAAAAAACTGATCGCTTCCCATAAACTGGATGCCGTCATCGCCATCGGCAGTGTCATCCAAGGGGAAACCAAACACTTCGACTTTGTCTGCGGCGCCACTGCCCAAGGTATAATGGACCTGAATGTTCACGGCGACGTGCCGGTCATATTCTGCGTCCTTACCGACAATAATCTACAACAAGCACAGGAGCGTAGCGGCGGAAAGCACGGTAACAAAGGTACGGAGGCGGCCATTGCGGCGATAAAGATGGCATCGTTGGGACGATAAATTCCAACTGCCAAATTTCAGACCTACAACATTGAGCGCAGCCGAAACTGCAATATCAAGCGCAGTCCAGATACTTAACAAATTTTAGTACTGGTCGTTCGGCCTGTTTTTTGAAATTAAGTACCTTTGAATACCATGGGTATGTTAAGCAAATTCACAAGACTAAAGCGCAATAACAAGTTCGAATACCAACCTCGATATTTTGATGATGAGGGCAAGGGGAATCCGTTTAAAATGGAACCCAAATTCGACAAATACCGTAGCACGGTCAACGCGCCAAGGGGACTGAAAGGTAAGTTCGGCAATGCCATGTCGGATATACGCCAAGAGGGAGACCGCAACCTTAGAAAACGGATGGTCATTATACTTGCGGTGCTTATTTTCATTGTGCTCTACATCTTCGATTTCGACCTCTCCATATTCCTTCCCGTATAATGGCAGATATGATCAAACTTCTGCCCGACCATGTTGCGAACCAAATTGCGGCGGGCGAAGTAGTACAACGTCCCGCATCCGTAGTTAAGGAACTGCTCGAAAATGCGTTGGATGCCGGAGCGCGAACGATAAAACTGATCGTCAAGGACGGCGGAAAGGTTTTGATCCAGGTCGTCGACGATGGTATGGGCATGAGTGCCACCGACGCCCGCTTGAGCTTTGCACGTCATGCTACTTCAAAAATCCAAAAAGCGGAAGACCTTTTTAACCTTAATACTAAAGGATTTCGCGGCGAGGCTCTCGCTTCTATCGCCGCTATTGCCCACGTCGAGATGCAGACCAAGACCGAAACCGACGAGGTGGGCACCCATCTGCGCATCGAAGGTAGTGAGATTGCGTTCCAAGAGGTAACCGTTACCCCGAAGGGTACTTCCGTAGCGGTCAAAAATCTCTTTTTCAATATTCCCGCGCGACGGAATTTCCTAAAATCGAATTCCGTGGAGCAACGGCATATTACCGATGAATTCCACCGTGTTGCCTTGGCGCATCCCGATGTTGCCTTCCATTTTTATCACAACGGCAGCGAGCTGTTCGGCTTGCCGGCGGACAATTACCGCAAACGCATCGTGCATATCTTCGGCAGCCGGATGAATCCCAAACTGGTACCGGTCGAGGAAGAAACGCCGATCGTAAAGATCAAGGGCTTTATCACCAAGCCGGAATTCGCCAAAAAAAGCCGTGGGGAGCAGTTTTTTTTCGTCAATAACCGCTTTATTAAAAGTCCCTATCTGCACCACGCCGTGGTCGCTGCCTTTGAGGGACTTATTAAATCGGACACCTATCCGGGATACTTTCTGTACCTCGAAGTCGACCCTGGCTCCTTGGACATTAACATCCATCCCACTAAAACGGAGGTGAAATTCGATGATGAGCACACGCTCTATGCCATGCTCCGATCGAGCATCAAGCATAGCCTCGGACAGTTTAACGTGGCCCCGGCACTGGATTTTGAAAAGGACCAGAACCTCGAAACCCCTTATGATTATCGGAACAAATCCGCCGTTGCCCCTCGGGTGACCGTCGATGCCGGGTTCAATCCCTTTCGGGAAAGCCATGGGGGCGGCATCGGAAGTGGTGGGGGCGTAAGGAATCAGGGTGATTC
>JBAUIP010000042.1:0-2039 GCA_049683055.1 Pricia sp. | reverse complement strand
TGCATCGGCATTTGCACTTGCATCGGCATTTGCACTTGCACCGGCATTTGCACTTGCGCTTGCACATTATGACAAACCACAATTTATGTTTTTAGTTATGCAGCTGTCTGGCACTTGCACCGTGTGCCAAACCACAATTTAGGTTTTTAAACCTGGAAAAGTGCAAATACTTGCAGGTCTTTGCGCAATGTGTAAGCAAACAGCTTAAACCTAGGTTTGACCATGATGTAAGATGTAAAACGTAAGTACCACGGTTTTTCTTAGTGCAACGGTGCAATATGCAATAGCTTAAGCGTAAAACAAATAAAAAATTTCAATGAATAACCAAGCCAGCATAGTGGTTTTAGTGTTGCCCGAACTTTTCCAATTAGTACACGTGCATGGGCTTTTAATCATGGCTATGTTTCAACAAGCCTACACCGGTTTGCCCTTGCACATAGGTATCAGCAGTGCGCAAGGGCAAACGCAAACGCGGATTACCGAAGCAGACTCGGCGTCAGAGTCACACAAGGTGCAAGCACCGTTGCACAATCATAACACAAGCCCGGTTTTTTTTGGATTAACAAAGCTTTACAATAAAAATCTTAAATTTAAAGCTTACCCAGGTTTCATCGTTACACCCGTGTTGCAAACCGAAGTCGTGATGAAGTTAATGATTTTGTGCTTAATTTGTAGTGCATATTTATATTTAAACACAAAAACGTACAACCACGCTTATGGTTTAATTTGGGACGACTTGGGACGCTTTATGAGCGTGTTTTTAACCCTAAGTGCGTGCTGCGCTTTGGGACTAAGTGTACAAGCCGGTGTGCGGTTTGGGCGTTATGAATTTACGCTGATATTATGGTTAAGTTTATTGGGCATGCTTTGCTTGATAAAAAGCTATAGCTTTTTAGCTTTTTACCTGAGCATTGAATTGCAAAGCTTAAGTTTTTACATGCTGGCTGCTATGAGAAGTCGCAATGAAGCTTCAGCTGAAGCGGGCTTAAAGTATTTCATATTGAGCGCTTTTAGTTCGGCCATGCTATTACTTGGTATGACACTGGTTTACTCAACCTTAGGTACGATGGATTTTGCGGACCTGAGCTTAGCGCTAAATCACTTTGACTTGCAAAACCGTGGGCTTAGCCCATTAAGCGTAAGCTTAGGTTTAGGTTGTATTTGCGTCAGTTTATTGTTTAAATTGGCCGCTGCGCCTTTTCATGCTTGGATTGCGGATGTTTACGAAGGTAGTCATACCAGCATTACGGCTTGGTTTGCCATTACATCAAAAATTGCCGTGACTTGCGCATTGATACGCTTAAACACCATACAAAACCTTACAAGTTTACTAACCTTTGCCTCACTGCTAAGCTTAATCGTGGGTAGCCTCAGTGCAGCCCGCCAAGTTAAATTAAAACGGTTGTTGGCGTTTAGTGCAGTGGCCAACGCAGGATGGTTTTTATTGGCGTTAAACGCAGGCCAATGGCAGTTAATGGTAGTGCATCTGATTGTATACACCATGCTCAGTGTAAATTTGTTTAGTATTTTTATACTGCCCTTAGCCCGAACTCACCCGGGTTTAGCTTATCGTAGCCGACTGCTAAGACTCAGCGGTGCTAAAGATGCTTTAAAGGATCACGGGGCCGACGGCAGTGCAATCAAATACATCAGTGATTTACATCAAATGTACCGAGTAAATCCGGGGTTAGCGCTAAGTTTAACCTTAAGCATGTTTAGCTTAGCGGGTATCCCGCCCTTGGCAGGCTTTTATAGTAAGTACTTGATATTAAACGCACTGACCCAAAATGAAAACTACAACGTTTTAGCGTTGGCCCTTGGCGTAGCCGTGTTAAGCGCTTTTTACTACTTAAGGCTAATTAAAACCTTATACTTTAGTGATCCCGGTTTAAAGTCTTCGTGGTGGTTTACAGTGAAGCCCACACCATGGAACGCCTATTTGGCGTCATTATCATGTGGCTTAACTTTGGTGTGGTTTATAAAGCCTGCTTATTTTTGCGTATGGCTAAGCTTAATTTAAGGTTTAAACAGTCCAACCC
>JBAUIP010000041.1:0-4022 GCA_049683055.1 Pricia sp. | reverse complement strand
ACGGGGCAAGTACGATGTGGTCGTGTTTCCTTTTGACTGGCGCCGTCCGCTTGAGCAATCCGCCATCCTATTGAACGCCAAAATCGAAAGCCTATTGAAAATCGGTCAGCCCATTAAGATTATAGGGCATTCGATGGGCGGGGTGTTGGTGCGCGATTTTATCATCGACCACCCAAATACTTGGAGACAGCTGAACACTTCAAAGGATTTCAAATTGATCTTTTTGGGGGCTCCCCTATCCGGTTCGCATCGCATTTTGACCGTTCTTTTCGGGCACGACGGCATTATCAGAAAACTGGGCGCCCTCGATTTCATCCATACCAAAAAAAGCCTGCTGAAGGTATTTTCGAGGTTCCCCGGTATTTTAGACCTTCTTCCGTTGGTGGACGAAAGAGACGATTATGCCGATTTGGAAGTATGGGAAAAAATGCGTGATGCTTTCGGCAAGCCCGATTGGCCCTTGCCCACAGAAGCCGATCTGGAAAGGTTCGCCGACTACCGCAGCAAAATTTTAAAGGGGCGCGATGACATCGATTATTCCAACATGGTCTATATAGCGGGCAAGGATAAAATGACACCATATGGATACCGGACTGTTACCATGAAACGGTATGGAGCCAAGCAGGATGACAAGAAGGATAAGACCGAACTTTATTTTCTCTATACCGGCGAAGGCGACCAAAGTGTAACCTGGAAATTGGGCATACCCAAGCCGATGATCGAGGCCGATTCGGTGTACTACACCCGAATATCCCATGGTGCCCTGGCCAACGACCCCAGCATTTTCAGTGCGTTGGACGAAATTTTGACGAAGGGCCATACCCGACAGCTCCGCAAGTCGAAACCTATGGTCAGGGGCGAGGAAACCGTTTTCAGGGCCGAACCGGACCTCGATTTCGACCTTTCGGAAAACGGACTCGTAAAAACGGTATTGGGCCTGGGCCAGAAGACCGAATCGGTCGGCAGTCGGATACCGATTTCCGTCACCCTCAGCATGGGCGATCTCCGCTATGCTTCCTATCCGATATTGGCGGGCCATTTTCTCAACGACGGCATCCTACATGCCGAAAAGGCTATCGACCGGTATCTAAATGAAAGCCTGAGCTCAAAACTGCAATTGGGACTTTATCCCGGGGAAATAGGTAGCAACACCATTTTCGATAGGATGCCACACAGCGATTTTGCGGGTGCGATAATCGTGGGAATGGGCGAGCCCGATCGATTGACCTCCTTTGAGCTGACGCGGTCGATAGAGCTTGGGGTCTTGAACTATTTGCACAGCCTGCGGGGCCATAAGGTGCCCGACAACGGCATCGGCATATCATCGTTGGTCATGGCGAACGGCTATGGCGGCCTCAGCATCGAGAGTTCGATGAAGGCGACTATTATGGGGGTAGAACGGGCCAATGAAAGAATAAAACTATTGACCCCCGACAATTACGAAACCGTGCAGCGCATCGAATTCGTAGAACTCTATGCCAATAGGGCGCTGAACTGTATGTATACGCTCAACCAAATCGCGAACCGTGACAACGCAGCCATTAGCATCACCTTGGGCAGTAAAAAGATTAAAAAACTGTTGGGGGCCCGAAAACGCATTCCTTTGGATGCATCCGAAGACTGGTGGAACCGCATTACCGTAAAATACAAGAAGGTCAACAAGGATACCGATGAACTCGAAAGCATGGTCTTCGGGGCATCGACCAGCGATTCGCGCGAAGAGGAAAATGAGATTTACAGCAGCACTCCCTTAATCAACGAGTTTATTACCGAGGTATCCCACGACAATCAATGGTCGAGCTGTACCGCCAAGACCTTGTTCGAGCTGTTGATCCCGAATGCGCTGAAGGAAAGGCTCAAACGAAAGGGCCACATTCTATTGATAGTCGATACGAAGACCGCATCGTATCCGTGGGAATTATTGCAGGACAGTGCGGCCAACGCCAAACCGCTCTGCGTGAACTCGGGAATGATCCGACAGCTATCAACCGGCCAATACCGTACGAACATCAAGCGTGTCGCCGATCGGAACGCATTGATCGTTGCCGATCCGATACTCGACAACTACATCGGTCAATTGCCCGGTGCCCGGGAAGAAGGCCAAAAGGTAAAGGAACTGCTCAACGGTTCCGGTTGTCCGGTAAATGCGCTTATCGGCAGCGATGCGTCCGCGATCGTACGGGAATTATTTTGCAAAGACTACTCGATAATACACCTTGCGGGACATGGTCTGTTCAAGCCAAAATCGCCCAAGGAATCGGGTATGGT
Organism: Pricia sp.; assembly: GCA_049683055.1. Lineage (GTDB taxonomy): Bacteria > Bacteroidota > Bacteroidia > Flavobacteriales > Flavobacteriaceae > Pricia. The sequence goes on along the minus strand of JBAUIP010000041.1, from coordinate 1,754 downwards.
CATCGGCAAGGAACTTTTCTTGACCGTCTTTGAAATACAACAGATGCCCGTAGTACCCGAACTGGTCTTTGTGAATTGCTGTCATTTGGGCTACAGCAACGACGAGGAAGAACAGTTCTATAAAAATCGGTACAAGCTGGCGGCGAACATCGGTACGGAGCTGATACAAATTGGGGTAAAGGCCGTCATAGCCGCAGGCTGGGCGGTCAACGACAGTGCGGCGCTCGAATTCGCCGAGGTCTTTTACGATCGCATGCTCTCGGGGTATCCGTTTGGCGAGGCGGTCAAAATGGCGCGGGCCATGGTCTATGAAAAATATCCCGAGACCAACACCTGGGGCGCATACCAATGTTACGGAGACCCCTTCTTCAAATTAAAGGATGTATCGAACGGTAGTTCTTCGCTCAGCTATTTGTTGGCCGAAGAAGCCGAAATAGACCTCGAGAACCTGCTCAATCGATTGCAGATGGGGACAACCACCAGAAAAGATGCGCTATACCATCTCGAAGAGATTATAGAGACCCTTTCGGAAAACAAGGACTTTATCACTGGACCGATCTTAGAACGAGAGGCCAAAATATACAGTGAACTGGCGATATATGATAAGGCCGTGGAAAAATATAGGGACTTATTGCGCATTGAAAAGGCAAAATTTTCCTTTTCGTGTATGGAAACCTACTGCAATCTGCGCATAAAGAACTATGCACGTGAATTTTTTGAGACTGCGACAACGGATACGGCCCAAAAGAGATCGAAGAACAAAGCCGAAGCCTACAAGAATGTCAAGAAAATTATAAAAGACCTGGACATTTTGCTGGCTGTGGGCGAGACCGCGCAACGCCACAATCTTTTGGGAAGCGCCTACAAACGCTTGGCCATGCTTGCCAGTACATCGAAATCCCGTTTAACGGCCCAAAAATCCGCAATGGAGTCCTATCTGACGGCCTATGAGCATCCTACGAACGAAAACACCATCTATTCGCTGACCAATGCCATAGAGTTGATCTTCCTAAGGAAATACGCCGGGCCCGAGACTTCCCAAATCCTAATTAAAATCAAGGAGGATGACGGGGAACAAACCTATAACTTAAGTGCCGTAAGCGCCACGAAGACCCACAAAAGTGCGAAAGACCTTTTGGAAAAGCACCGTACCGATCTAATGAACGGAAAGGATACCGAAAACCTCGACTATTGGAATTTGGCATCGGCCCTGAACATCGATCTTTGCCATTTGTTGATGGATTACAAAAACATTCGGCAAGCGGCATGGAGCGAACTGTTCGATACCTTTCATATTCTTTGGCAGAAAGCGGGGTCGGAAGGCAAAAAAATCGCCGAGCTCGAGCATCTCCAATTCTTGATCGATTCTGTGAACAAGGTAGCAGGAAACAAGACGGATTTTTCACCAATCGGAAGTTCCAACTCAAAGGATAAATTGGAGACGTATATCGAAGAACTGCGGGCGGCCTTCAGCCAATTACAGAACAGGAGAAAGAGATGAAAAAGGATTAACTAAAAATAAATGAAAACGGAAGTTTCACATCCTAAAAGGTTTCTGAAAAGTGAGGGCTTTGCGTAATTGTACCATTATGGTAACAACAAAAATTAGAAACTTTACATACTGAAATGAAGGAGTTACGAATATTTATAGGTTCTTCCAGTGAAAATATTAGGATCGCTAAACTGGTAGAGGATGTTTTAATCGAAATAGATTCGGATAACGAAAATTTTGAAATTAAGACATTGGGATGGTG
>JBAUIP010000040.1:0-6861 GCA_049683055.1 Pricia sp. | reverse complement strand
GTGCAAGACAATCCAGATATTTTCCGTGGTATCCGACAGGGTGTTCAAGGTGGAGTAGGAATTTACACTGGTATAACTGACTGTTTTTTCTTCGGAAGGCATAAACATTTGTTTAAAGAGGACAGTTTTCCATGGGGGATGGTTAATTTTGGGAAATACAGCCCAAAAATAGGATTTATGGAGGATTACAAGGAAAAAATACTCAAAGTCTGTAACAGTTCATCCAAGGACACGCTAATGGAAACCTTGGAAATCGAATATACCGATGTCGGGGCGGACTACCTGATCGGCAAAATGCCCGTGAGTCCAAAAGTGCACCAACCGGATGGGGTATTGCACGGTGGCGCGATGGTGGCCTTGGCAGAGAGCGTCGGCAGTATGGCCTCCTATATTTTTCTGGATGCGCAGCAGTTTTCCATCAGAGGCATTGAAATTTCTGCCAATCATGTCAAGAGTATCCGGGAGGGTGATGTTTTTGCCACTGCGAAAATAGTGCACAAAGGCCGAACTACGCAGTTATGGGATATCCGGATTACCGATGCCGACGAGAATCTGATATCCGTTTGTAAACTGACGACGATCGCCCTGCCGAAAAATCAGACCGCCCCAAAATAGACCGCCCCAAAATAGACCGTCTCAACGTAGACCGTCCCCCAAGGTGGACCGTCCCTAATGTAAACCGTCCCTAGTTTCAATGTCCTTCTCCTATGAGCAGTTCGGAATTTTTTGACCAAATAGCATCCCATTTTAAGGAGAAACTTCCCGTCGTCGCCTATCGAAAACCGGGAGAAAGAGGGATAAAGGCGTTATTGCAGGCCGATGACCGATTGCATATTCTGAATACGTTTTCGGAATCCGGATTTGTCTTTGCACCATTTGATTCCACAGCAGCCACCATCCTTTTGAAACCGAACGAGATTTTGGAAACTTCTGATTTGCCAATTTCCGATACGCCTATTCCACTAGCGAACGATGCTATTCCCAAGCCCATTTCCCAACCGGTAGCGGATGATTCATACCGACTTAAATCCAATTCGCAAGAAAAAACTTCCTACGAACAACTAGTTGCCGAAGCGATCGATGAAATTGCCAAGGGTTCCTTTCAAAAAGTTGTGCTATCCCGATGTCTCGATGTTGATTCGGATATCCCTACCCTGAATTTGTTCCAAAGGCTGTTATCCCTTTATCCAAAGGCATTTTGTTATTTCTGGTACCACCCGAAAGTAGGCTTGTGGATGGGGGCGACTCCTGAAATCTTACTTGATCTGCGCCACCGGCGGTTGACCACGATGTCCCTCGCAGGTACCCAAAAAAATGGAGAAACGGATAATCCCATTTGGGGCCATAAAGAATTGGAGGAACAGGAATTAGTGACCGGCTATATTCTCAACGCCCTTCAGGGAAGAGTCGCCAATCTTAGCCGAACCCCAACGGAAACGGTGCGGGCTGGCGACCTGCTGCATTTACGGACCAAAATTACGGGAAGGTTGGGAAGTTCAAGAGCCAAGGCCGGAAGTTTTGATTCCGGAAGCTCTGACACAGAAAGCTTAGAATCCGAAAATCGCGGTGCCGATGGTCTCGATGCCATTGTCGGGGCATTACATCCCACTCCCGCTGTCTGCGGCCTACCCAAAAAGGAAGCCTTAGGTTTTATTATCGATAACGAAAACTACGATCGCGAATACTACACCGGTTTCTTGGGCGAACTGAATCTGAACACCGAAAGGCAACGGAATAAAAATCGAAAAGACCAAGAGAACCAAGCCTATAGTTCGCGGGCCAAAACGACCACGCTTTTTGTGAACCTGCGCTGTATGAAGCTGACCGCAGACAGAGCTCAAATCTTTGTCGGTGGAGGCATTACCAAGGATTCCGACCCCGAGGGGGAATGGGAAGAAACGGTCGCGAAAAGCAAAACGATGCTGAAAATTTTGGAGTGATCGTAAAAATGGAATTTTCGCGGTCTTGAACCTGAACCTGCGCTCGAACTCGTATTTTTGCATTTCATGAGACACTCCAGCATTCCCTCGGCGCAATTGGTGGTACAGCACTGCAAGGCCAAGCACATCAAGAACATCGTCATCTCCCCCGGATCTAGGAATGCGCCCTTGACCATCGATTTCACCGAGGACCCCTATTTTTCCTGCTTCAGTATCGTCGATGAGCGTAGCGCGGCCTTTTTCGCCTTGGGTATCGCCCAACAGTTACGGGAGCCGGTAGCGGTGGTCTGTACTTCAGGAAGTGCCTTGCTCAACTATTATCCAGCGGTGGCGGAAGCCTTTTACAGCGGAATTCCCTTGGTGGTCATTTCGGCGGATCGGCCGCTCTATAAAATTGATGTCGGGGACGGGCAGACCATTCGACAGGACGATGTCTTCCACCGGCATATCGGATATTCCGCGAATTTGAAACAGGATGTGGTCCACGCCACGGCCCGAATTCAAAAATATGCCCCGCATTGGCTGGAAGACGGTTCGATGGAAGCATTACAGAAACCGATTCAGCAACACAACGATAGTGAACTAAATACGGCCCTGAACGTAGCGGCCCAGCTGCGCTTGCCGGTGCATGTCAACGTACCTTTCGAGGAGCCTTTGTACAATACGGCCCTGAAACCGGCCGTGGTGCCGCTGGTAGTTCCCGCGGAAACTAAGAAGGATACTCATATTGAAGACCTTCAAAACTTTGCGGATGTATGGAACGCTTCCGAGCGTAAAATGGTACTGGTCGGGGTCAATCCCCCCGACCAAATCGAACAGCAGTTTTTGGATTACTTGGCGGAGGACCCATCCGTCATCGTGCTGACCGAAACGACCTCGAACCTGCACCATCCGAATTTCTTCGCGAGTATTGATAGTATTGTGGCCCCCATCGAAAAACGGGAAGACCATGAACTTCTATTTGAAAAGCTGCGTCCGGGAATCTTACTTACTTTCGGGGGATTGGTGGTTTCCAAAAAGATCAAGGCCTTCTTGCGCGAGTATCAGCCGCGGCACCATTGGCATATCGATGCGCTCAAAGCCTACGACACTTTTTTTACCTTGAACCATCATTTTAAGATGGGCGCAAATCCGTTTTTCCAACAATTCTTACAACAAACGAAGTCCAAGGGTAGCGATTACTTTTCTTACTGGAATTCCGTAAGAATGGCTTACGAAAAGCAACGGAAAGTCTACGTTGACCAAATACAATTTTCGGATATGTCCGTTTTCAGGCACCTTTTGGACCGCATTCCCAGAGGATATCAGCTTCAATTGGCCAACAGTTCCACCGTACGTTACGCCCAACTTTTCGAGGTGCCACCCTCACTAAAAGTGTATTGCAATCGGGGCACCAGCGGAATCGATGGCAGCACCTCCACAGCGGTCGGGGCCTCGGTATATTCGGATGAGCCTACCCTTTTGATTACCGGCGACCTCAGCTTTTTTTACGACAGCAACGGACTTTGGTGCAACTACATCCGGCCCGATTTCCGCATAATTCTTATCAATAACAGTGGTGGCGGCATTTTCAGGATACTGCCGGGAAAAGAAGATACCGAAAACTTTCAACGCTACTTCGAGACGGCCCACCAAATGGATGCCGAACATTTGAGTAGGCAATTCGGTTTCGACCACGTATGCGTCCGAAATGAATCCGGTTTGACCGAAGCCCTGTCCGATTTCTTTTCCGCTTCAAAGCATCCTAAAGTACTCGAGGTACAAACGCCCAGGGAACTGAACGGCCAAATATTGCTGGGTTATTTCGATTTTATATCCTCGGTTTTCCAGACATCCTAAAAACAAATTTTCAACTGCAAACCACAACCCTTACCTTCGCGATATGATTGAACTGGGAAACTACAACGAACTTGAGGTGCTTCGCGACACCAGTGTGGGCCTTTTCTTGGGCAGTGAGACCGGGGTCGAAATTTTGCTACCCAACAAATACGTACCGAAATCCGCCGACATCGGCGATAAGCTGAACGTGTTCTGCTATCTCGATCATGAAGAACGGCCTATCGCCACTACCTTGACGCCACATGTAAGACGCCATAGTTTCGGATTTCTACAAGTTGCGGAAGTCAATAAATTCGGGGCCTTTATGGATTGGGGGCTCGAGAAACACCTATTAGTACCTTTCAGCGAACAGCGCGAAAAAATGAAAGAGGGGCAGTGGTACGTGGTCCGCTGCTATCTTGACGAGGTCACTTTTCGCCTTGTTGGCTCGAACAAGCTCGACAAGTTTCTGGACAACGAGGAACTGACTGTCAGGGAAAGGGAGAAAGTGGACTTGATTTTTACCCGGTTGACCGATTTGGGATGGGAGGTCATCATCAACCACCTCCATAAGGGAGTAGTATACCGTAATGAAATATTTAAGCACGTCGCGGTAGGCAACGTGATGGAGGGATATATTAAGAACATCCGGCCCGATAAAAAGATTGATGTATCCCTTCAAGCCTTGGGTGCCAAAATCCTGGAACCGGCCGCCCAAAAGATCTACGAACGTTTGATGGCCCATAACGGATTCTTACCGCTGCACGATAAATCCGACCCACTTGTCATAAAAAGGGAGCTGCAAATGAGCAAAAAAACCTTCAAAAAAGGAATCGGTACCTTATATAAGGAGCGCAAAATCGAGATTCAGGATGATGGTATCAGGGTGGTCTGATAGTATAAAGAAGCATCCGAATTCGATTCACGCTTTCCACTAGAATAAGCTTTTTATTCTATTTAGGATAAATCCTAACATCCCTCAAAGCGTTCTATACCACATAAATAGCTGTTTTGACAACATTCTGGGAGTGTATTTCATCGATCTTTCTGGATTTTGGTTAACTTTAGCGACACAATCGAAAAAACAAGAGTATGCCATTTATCGAAGAGAGCGATCTTTTAGAATTGCACAAAGATATCGACAAGGCTCAGATCATCAACGAGCGTCTGCTCGAACAGATTAAATTCAAGAACCGGGAGATACGGAAGAAGAGGTTTCAGCGCAATGCGCTTGGCGGTATCACCGGCCTTTTTCTTATCGGCGCACTCACCGTGTTCTCTTTTACCGCCGGCCGCAGCGTATCCAATAACTTCGAAAGCTCCAGTAATCTTTTGGTATCCATAGACAGTCTCGACGCCATCAAATCGCGTATCGATAACCTGAAACAGCAGAATGAGGAACTGAGCTTGGTCAAGGAATTCTATCTTGCAAAGGAATTCCTACAAAAGGAGAAAATTTATTCTGTGCAGGTAAAATCCTTCGTTGATAACAACGTGACCTTGGCCTCGGAGGCGCTCACGAACACGATGTTCGTCAAGGCCAATCCGTTTTATTCCTATTCCCTCGGTAATTTTGAGACCCTACAAGAGGCACGTGCTTTTAGGGAGCAACTAGTTGACATTGGTTTTCAGGATGCTTTTGTGGCATCCTATAAAAATGGAAAACGCGTGCAGATAGAAGATCCCGATTGAGTTGGGCGTAGCGGCAAATATTAGTCCTTGGCTCAATGCGGCCAGGTTGAGAACACTTCCCCTTTCCGTTTCCGGCGTTTTGGTCGGTACGGCATTAGCAAACTATTATGGTTACAGCAATCCGTTGATTTTTATGCTTTCACTTTTTACCACTATGGGTTTTCAGATTACCTCGAACTTCGCCAACGACTATGGTGACGGGGTACGCGGAACCGACAATGAAGATCGGATTGGTCCGCCCCGTGCCCTGCAAAGCGGGTTGCTTACCCGGCAGGCACTCAAAAAGGGCATTTGGGTCTCGGTAATCGTTGATGTTCTACTTGTGATTTCGCTGATCTACGTGGCCTTCGGCTCTCAAAATTTACCGGTTTCCTTACTGTTTTTGGCGCTGGGCGGGGCCAGTGTTTGGGCCGCCCTTAAATATACTATAGGGGAGTCAGCCTATGGCTACAAGGGGCTGGGCGATGTTTTCGTTTTTGTATTTTTCGGATTGCTGGCGGTCTTGGGAACGATGTTCCTCTACACCAAATGGTTGACCCTCATGGCCCTTTGGCCCGCCATGGCGATAGGATTGCTTAGTGCCGGAGTGCTCAACCTGAATAATTTGAGGGATTTCGTATCCGACAAAAAATCGAGAAAGAATACGCTGGTCGTGCATATGGGCTTTGCGAGAGGCAAGACCTACCACTATCTATTGCTTCTTTCAGCTTTTGTCTGTATTTTCGTATTTATTACGATGAATTTGGACGGATGGCAGGCCTACCTCCCCTTATTGGCATTTGCGCCTATTTTCCTACATATTTATAAGGTTTATAAGACGAAAAATCCCGGCCAGCTGGATTCGGAACTCAAAAAACTAGCCCTGAGCACTTTTTTTTTGGCAGTATTTATGTACATATCCTGTAATAAATTTTTGTATTTTTAACCTATAAATCAACTAAACCCCACCTATTTTGGAACAACCCATTAAAATTTTGATCGTAGAGGACAATGTCATCATTGCCGACGATATGCAGTCTATGCTCGAGGAAATCGGGTATGAGATCGTTGACAATGTCATCGTCTACGAACAAGCGGAAGAAGTGCTGAAGAACCAGCAGGTCGATTTGGTACTGATCGATATCATTTTGGCATCGGACAAGACGGGCATTGACCTGGGCAAACATATTCGCGCGAACTATGACATCCCCTTTATTTTCGTGACCTCGAACAGCGACCGGGCGACTGTAGAGAATGCCAAATCCGTTAAGCCCAATGGCTACTTGGTCAAGCCCTTCGAACAGCAAGATCTCTATACATCCATCGAGATCGCATTATCCAACTTCAGTAGTTCCGAAAAATCCCAAGGCCCGGCGCAACCGCAAGAAGACGTTGCCATGTCGAACGCGGTGTTGAAGGATTCCATTTTCGT
>JBAUIP010000039.1:0-7009 GCA_049683055.1 Pricia sp. | reverse complement strand
GCGTCCAGTCCAGAACGGGCATAAAATTATAACACACAATATCGATACCGCATTGCCCTAGATTGGATAAAGTCCTCTTATAGTTTTCAATGTATTTTTGATAATCTCCTCGCTGTGTTTTTATATCCTCGTGTATCGGCACACTCTCCACCACGGACCAAGTGAGTCCGGCCTCTTCGATAATAAGCTTCCTTTTATCTATTTCCGCAACCGGCCATTCCTGTCCATTGGGAATATGGTGCAGGGCGCTTACGATGCCCGTGGCACCGGCCTGCTTGATGTCCGCCAATGATACCGGGTCGTTCGGCCCGTACCAACGCCATGTCTGTTCCAATCCCACTTCTTTCATATCCATATAGAATTAAACCCTGCTAAAGTCACTGAAGTCCAAGTTATTGGATACGAGGTCTTACACTGCGACTCTAAGCTCTTTTTGGCCAAAACGAGGAATTAAAGTTCCGCGAAGCAACACCCCGTCTTAGGTCATAACAAACGCTTCAGCCTATCACCGTGTTTATGCTGATTCTAGGGAAGCTAAAATAACAAAAAAATTATACAATCGATTGTATAAATAAAAAATCCTTACATTTGATTTAATCTTGCGTTCATCCATCCGGACCTGCCACTAGTTTAAACTTCGATGAAAAAAGCTACCATTCACGAAATAGCCAAAGCCTTGGGCATAGATAGCTCGACGGTTTCGCGCGCCCTCAACAATAGTGACCGGGTAAAGGCGGCAACCAAAAAAAAAGTCAGGGCCAAGGCGAAGGAATTGGGGTACACCCGTAATCTTTTAGCATCGAACCTGCGCCAGAAAAAAAGCAATACCATTGGTGTCATCGTACCCAGAATTTCGAGACATTTCTTCTCCTCGACCATCGCGGGCATCGAAAAGAGGGCCCAAGAATCGGGATATAATGTCATTATTTGCCAGTCGTTGGAAGAGGTCGAGCGGGAACGTAAAATCATTCGCAACCTCATGGCGAACCGGGTGGACGGTATCTTGATGTCGGTTACTATGGAGACCCAAGACAGCACCCATTTGACGGAATGTTTCGAAAATGGAACTCCCCTAGTCTTTTTTGACCGGCATGTAGCTGGCATGAAGCAGACGGGCAAGGTGCTGATCGACGACACCCGCGGCGGTTTTGAGGCTACGGAACATCTTATTTTACAGGGATACCGAAAAATCGCCCACTTTACCGGTCCCCTCGAGGTCGAAATATATAAAAATCGCCATCAGGGCTATCGTTCCGCCCTTGAGCAATATGGTGTGCCCTATAGCGACGAACTGGTATTCGTCTCCCAACTAGGAAAGGAGGATGGATATCGCTTGGCAGGAAGGCTAAGGCATGAACACCATAATGTGGACGCGATATTCTGCGCCAATGATTTCGCCGCGATCGGTGCGCTGAATTACCTGAAGGATGCCGGAATCGGGGTGCCCGAAGAAATTGCGATTGCAGGATTCAGTAACGAACCGACCTCGGCCGTAATTGACCCTTCGCTGACCACAGTGGACCAATCCGGTACCGAAATCGGAAGATTGGCCTGTGACCTGCTGTTGGACTACTTTGAAAACGGCATCACACTGGTCAACGATAAGACGGTCATGTTGGCGCCGAAACTGATTGTGAGGAATTCGACCCTTCGAGCCGAAAAGTCTAAATCGCAAATTTCAAATTCCAAATCCCCGTCTACAACCGGAGCCGACCGCCAAAATTTAAATACCAAACTCAAACCTGAACCAAATTTCGAAAAGCCTGCCGATGAGCAAAATTGATAACCCACATCAAGCCGTGCTCTTTACAGTTTTAAAATTGAATTTTCAGCACGAAAAATACACGTAGATGATTTTAAAGTATGACCATAATCTGTTTTTATCCCTAGTCGGCGTCCTCTCTTCTTTACCCCTTTTTGTTGGGGCGCAAAACGTTCCCGACATCCTCGAACCTAAAAAGACGACCGACGAGAACTACCTGCCCGACTTTAGTTACGCCGGCTATCGTTTCGGAGAAGAAGCGATTCCCGATACCACCGGCAAAACAGTGCTTGCCACGGATTACGGAGTCATCGCCGACGATGGTCTCGACGATTCCAAGGCGTTATTAGAGGCCCTGGATGCCACCAAGGAGATGGAAGGTCCGGTTATCTTACAATTGCCCAAGGGACGTATAATACTCAGCGACATCCTGTATTTGGAGCGTAGTAATTTTGTGCTGCTCGGTGCAGGTTCGGGCCTTGAGGGTACTGAAATATACTGTCCACGACCCATGATGTATATGGACGACCCCGAGATGCTGACCGAACTAAGGGAGTATCTGCTACAGTTCGACAAGCGCCAGCGGGAGCCTGAAAACAATATCGACCTGCCATTCTCCCAATACGCCTGGTCCGGCGGAATGATCTGGACGCAGATTCCCGGGGAACGGGTCAAATCATATTTGGGGAAGTACGACGTGCCCCAAAACGTACTGGCCGAAGTTTCTAAGGGCCAACGCGGTGAGTTTGAGATGACCGCTTCGGAGATAAAAAACCTCCAGGTCGGCGATGTGGTCGAACTGCAGCTCTTCAACAAGACCGGTGAAAATTCCGCCGCTATTATCGAAGATCTCTATAAGGGGACGGACGTCAAGGTCGGTTCGCACCATTGGGAGTTCCCGACCCTGCCCATCGTGCGCCAGCAAGTCGAAATCGCCAAAATTTCCGAAAATACGATTACCATAAAATCCCCTTTGACCATTTCTATTCGGCCGGAATACGAGGCGCAGTTGGTGGAATGGAAACATCTGAAAGAAGTCGGAATCGAACATCTGCGGATCACTTTCCCCGATGTGCCCTATGTGGCCCATCACGTAGAAAGAGGATTCAACGGTATATTCCTGACCCGCCTTTTTAACAGTTGGGTCAACGACGTGGTCATACACAATGCCGATAGCGGCATCCTGACCGAAGAAATCGCTAATGTCAGCATTTTGGATATCGTTACAGAGGGTGCCAACAAAGCGCACTACACCGTGGCAATGGCAGGGGTGCACAATGTACTTGTCGAAAATCTCAAGGTATTCAATAACGCTGTGCATCCGCTTAGCTTCAATACCTTTTCGACCAAGAACGTATACAAAGACTGTGAGGTCTTCGTAAATCCCGTTCTAGACCAGCACTCCGGGGCAAACCACCAGAACCTTTTCGATAACATCACGGTTCACCTGAATCCGCTTGAAGACAGCAGTTACCCCTTATTCGCGGGGGGAGGCGCCCCCTATTGGAAACCGTCCCACGGGGCCTACAGCACTTTTTGGAACATCGAGGTGCAATTGCAGAGCGGGTTGGACAGCGACAATGACGTTCTGCTGAACGGAATGCAGGATGGGGTCTCCGCCCGCGTCATCGGGGTACATGGCAACCATCCTTTTTCCGTCGAATACGGTCCCGGGTCCCTCATCGAAATGACGAACGAAAGCATGGAGGAAATCCCCTCCTTATATGAATACCAATTGAAGAAACGGCTTGACTGACAGGGTTTCCCTTTGCAGTGGATTCCTTGTGAAATGCATCCCTTTCCAATAGAAGAAACATCCTATTGAACTATGTTCCCCTTGAAACATAACTTGGTCATCCTCCTTTCCATTCTTCCCTTATATATATGGGGACAGGCCGACGCATACCCGTTCAAACATCTTTCCACGGCCGACGGACTCTCCCAAAGCTCGGTCATCGCCATCGAACAGGACGGTTTGGGCCAAATGTGGTTCGGTACCCGTGACGGGCTCAACAAATACGACGGTAGTGCCTTTACCGTTTATCGAAACGACCCCAACGACTCCACATCCATCAGCAACAGTGATATTTTGGCCATCGAGGAAGATTCGAAAGGATACCTGTGGATAGGAACCTATAATGGACTCAACCGATACGACCCGGTCAAGAACGTCTTTGAAAGGTATTTTCATTCCCCCGGAGGCAATTCATTGTCCGACAACACGGTCTGGTGCATCTCCGAAATGCAGGATGGCAGCATCTGGGCCGGGACTTCGGATGGATTATCCTTCTACGACCCGACATCGGACAGTTTTCTACCGCCCTATACTTCCGAGGAAAAAGACGGCCTCCCCAGAGGATACATACTCGACCTACTGGAAACCGTGCCGGGAACGGTCTGGGCAGGCACCTCGGACGGACTTTACAAATTGCATCACTCGGGGCGGAACAAATTTTCTGCCAAAACTTTTGTACCGAGCGATACGGAAACCCGGTTTTACGTACAGGATATTATCCGGTGCGATACCAACATATTATGTATAGGCACCAAGGACCACGGTCTGGTCAAGTTCAATACGGTCACGGAAGAATTCCTGTTCGACGAAAAAAAGGTTGGTCCCATTTCCGATACCGATGTTCGAGAGTTGAACCTGGCGGCGGACGGGACGCTTTGGATGGGGACATCCAACGGACTGACCCTGATCGATCCGAAGGGGAAGACCCAAAAGTTGGTCAACGATTCCGATAATCCGAAAAGTCTATCGCATGATTATATCAAATCCATTTTTACCGATCGAAAAGGCTCTATCTGGATCGGTTCCTATTACGGTGGTGTCGATATTTGGGACGACTCGAACACCAATTTCATCGATTATGCGCGTGCTTCGACCAAGAACGGGCTCCCCCATCAAGTAGTAGGCGCGATAGCCATGGATTCCGCCAAGAACCTATATGTTGGCACGGAAGGCAAGGGAATCAGCGTTTTCGACGGTAATTCCGACAACGTTGAACGTATCGAAAGGAATAGCCACGAGCAACTTCTCAGTGACAACATTAAATCGCTGCTGGTACACCGGAACAAATTGTGGATCGGCAGTTTCAACGAAGGGGCGTTCGTATACGACCTGAAGACGAAACGGTTCGAACCTAATATTATCGGGGAAAATTTGGCGGAATATCTTGAAAAGACAGGGGTCTACACCATCAAATGCGAGAACAGGGAGACTGTTTGGCTGGGCACTTTCGAAAAGGGACTGGTGAGGTATCACCTACCCTCTCAAAAGATGGATGTTTTCACCGTGGGTGAGGCTCCAGGCGAGGGCCTGACAAGCAATCGGGTGCGCAGCTTAGTGGTAGACCGTAACAAAAACCTTTGGGTAGGCACCCAAAGTGGTCTCAACGTATTGAAAAATAATACAGAACCGGATGTCGAACCCGATATTGGGCACTTTTTCCATGACGACGAGAAAAAATCGGGTGACGATATCTTGGCCATTTTCGAAGACAGCCGAGGAACCATTTGGGTCGGCATTCGGGCCAAGGGACTGTTCCGATACATTGGGCAAGACTTTGTACCGGTTCCGATCGATGCCGGGCCGGAGATAACCTCGGTGTATGCCATCTTGGAAGATGCGCGGAACAAGCTTTGGATCAGTAGCAATCAAGGTATCATTGAATACGATCCAGCGACCGGCTACGCAACGGTTTATGATCAACAAGACGGTCTGGCCGGCAATGAATTCAATAGTGGGGCGGCCTTACAGGTCGACGGTACCGAAATGTATTTCGGCGGGCCGACGGGAGTTTCCTATTTCGACAGTGAAAATTTGTTGAAAAACCAATATGCGCCCCAGGTCATCCTCACCGATTTCAAGATCAAGAACGAGTCCGTTTCACCGGGAGACTCCTTGGGCATTCTACAGAAAAGCATACCGTACACCGATGAGATCAGACTGGCCCACGATCAGGCCAACTTTACGATAGATTTTGCCATACCGAACTTTATCAATTCCTCGGGAAACCGGTACCGCTATCGTTTGAAAGGCCTGGAAGATGAATGGACGACGACCTCCCGACCACGGGCCGCCTATACCATCCAGAATGCGGGGCAATATGTTTTTGAGGTCGTGGGAGCCAATAACGATGGGGTCTGGAACGAGATGCCGACCCGGCTGCAAATTCGGGTAGCTCCCGTTCCGTGGCGGAGCGGCTGGGCCTTTGCGATTTACGCCTTGCTTATTGTAGCGGCGCTGACCGGCCTGGGCTGGATTATCAAATCGAAGACCCGGTTACAGCACCAACTACAGCTTGAACACCTGGAAAATCAGCGCAACGAGAAAATGCACCAGGCAAAACTGCAGTTCTTCACCAACATCTCGCACGAATTCAGAACGCCGTTGACCCTGATCGCAGGGCCCTTGCAACAGCTCTTACAAGATTATCGGGGCAGCAGTTTTATGTACAAGAAACTATTGGTGATAGAAAGTAACGCCCAACATTTACTGCAACTCATCAACCGGTTGATGGATTTCAGGAAGTTCGAGAACCGTCAGTTCAAGCTGGAAGCGGCAGAGGGAAATATCGTCAAGTTCTTAAGGGAAATATTTCTTTCCTTCTCCGAATTCGCCAAAGACGGTGGATATAGCTACACGTTCAGCACATCAAATGAAAGGATTTTGGTGCACTACGACCGCCGGAAACTGGAGCAGGTCTTCTATAATTTGATATCCAATGCGTTCAAATACACTCCGGAAAACGGGTCGGTAGCTATTCAAGTGCTGGAGAAAGATGGCCAGATCATAATCGATGTCATCGATTCGGGTGTGGGCATCCCGGCACAGTTCCGCGACAGGGTGTTCGACCGTTTTTTTGAAATCGAAGGGTCGAAAAAAGCGAAGACCACCGGTCAGTCGGGTACGGGAATCGGTCTATCCATAGCAAAAAATATAGTGGAACTGCACCATGGCCATATTCAGGTACTGAACGAAAAATCACAAGGGAGCACTTTCCGGGTTTCCCTGCTGCTGGGTGACGAACACCTGACTGCCGACGAAATTTATAGTGACTTCCGGTTCAGCGACGATCTCGACCTGTATACCTCGCAACTAAACAAACCGGTTCGGGAAATACGAATGCCGTCCCTGAATTTGGTTCAGGATGCCGAAAAGGAAACCATACTTCTCGTTGAGGACAATAGGCCCCTGCGCGGCTTTATTAAGGAGTTGCTACAGGAGAAATACAATATTAT
>JBAUIP010000038.1:0-2655 GCA_049683055.1 Pricia sp. | reverse complement strand
ACATTGTGCATTTTGGAGGCGGAGCCGTCTGCTAGCTCAACGCTTGGTGAAGGTTGCATGGCATCAGCTTGGGCAGCATATTGTTCAGTCACGTACTGCTTGTACTGCGATGCATATGGTTCTTGAGTGGCGCGTTCTAGGCGTATGCTGGTCCTCGGTTGCCCTTTGCTGGGGCTACAGCTGGTGTGTGGGAGGATGTTAGCACATACCATCGCGTGATCAGTTTGACATCCTTGCATTCCCGGTGAGTCTCGTGGTACTGTGATGCAGCAAGATTTGGTCGTGTCCGTTGCGCGATGGGTCAAGATGTGGTCTATGATACTCATGCCTCGTCCTTTTTCATATGTTGGCGTCATCGGAGCGGTTTGGGCACTCACGAACTTCAGATCCAAATCTTTGCATGCTTGTAAGAGCAGGCGTCCTTGCGTGTTGGCTTTGGATATTGGTTCGCCACACATTGGGGCTAGTGTGTACAGTGGGTTCTTGGTGGGTTCTTTGGAATTGGCAGGCCTACTGTTGAAGTCTCCTGCGGAATATACGATCCCTTTCGAGGCCAATTTTCCAATGTCTTGTTTCCATTGGTCCATGGCTTGCTCAAATTGTTGTCGTCCATCGTGCGATGCAAATCTTGATGCATCTGGTAAGTAGACGTTGCCAATGTATGTGGCTTCCTTTTTGGTGTTGTCCTTGCACTTCAGCCAAACCGGAGTGAACTGGTTGTTAGGCGAGCTATGCTTGAGGCAACCCAGAAGCGTTGTCCTGTGCGCAAGCGACTCGTGTACCAGGAAGCCCATGCCCCCACATAGTCTGGAATTGTCTTGGTTAGCGCTGACACCAACAAAACTATACGCCTCGTCAATTGGCGTCGGCGGGTGGAAGTCCGCATGGCGCGTTTCTTGCATGCACAGGACGCCCACATTGTACATGTCCATTGCGTGTGTGATACCAATGAGTTTGTTGTCTTCATTCGCTGCTGTGAAGCCCGCAACGTTAAGTGTTCCAACGCGCGTGCGGGGGGTCGTGGTGGTCGGTGGCTGGGTTGGTGTTGTGCGCGTAAGCACCGCATGTGTTGCATAGCATGCGTCAGGTGCTGGCACGTCCCGCTCAAGGACATCGAATGAGTGTGGCACAGCTACGTTGTGGCCGGGAGTGGCCCGGTGCGATGCTGTTTGCGTTCGCTCCGGTTCAAGTGGTGTGGTTGCGCGTGTGCGGTGGGTTCTCGCAGGTAGTTGCCATCGTGCGCCGCTCGCTGCAGCATTGTAATCGTCGCAGCACAGGTCGGTTGCCATTTGCGCCGTCTTAGTATCGACGGGGGTATACGTGGCTGGTGGATCTGTGTGGTGTGCAACATTGCAAGCTGTTGATTGAGGGACTAAGCGCCAACTTGTGTAGGATCGTATCGCTGCGCATGCGTTCGCGAGGTTGGTGTTGAGCTGTTGCAGGTGGATTTGCTTCGTGACGCGAATCTGTAGGTGCAGGGCGTGTCTGTCTGTCGCAGATCTTATGTCGTACTTTGCGTAAGCGAGGCATTGCAAGCCAACTTTTTGGCACACCGTCAGGAACTTCCTACGATCACAGATGATTTCAGGCGGCGCAAAGAGCAAGAAGTCGCGGTTGCTTCGCTCTATTTGATCCCATGCTGCAGTTGGAGCGGCTGGCCAGGCCAGATGTGGGTGCAGCGCTTGCAGCTCATCTCGATCTGCCGACGTCCACTTCAAGGCTTCTCGGACTGCTCTTGCGCTGGCTGCCTTCGGCTTGGCTCCAGCTCGGTTCTCTGTATATACGACGTAGGCAACGTCAGCATCGAATGATGTGGCTGCATCGGGGTGTTGCAAGTCGTATACTCGATTGGGAGTAAGTGAGTCCAAGAGGCACCAACGTCGTTCATTGCAGCTCGTTGGCAAGCATACTGCAGCTACAACGTGAGTAGTCGTGTTGGCCTCTTCTAGCAAGTCGATCGGTCGGTCTGTGCGTGGTCGAAGCGTTAACAGCGCGAAGTCTATGTTTGCGTGTTGTTGTTCATCTAGCGTGCGCATCCAGCTTGACTGAGTGGATGCACCGAGGTGCGGAGATCCCTCGTGGACGCGAAGTGTTGGGCATGATTGCAACATGAACTCGTTGATTTCACCCATATGATAAAGTCCCTCCGGGTGCAGCTCACGGTGCCGATCGGCAGTCTTTAGTAGGTTTTGTACGCGCGCATGTGTGAGGAGCTTTGCTTGGCATCCTGAATTAAATGCGTGCAGCATGCATAGCATTCTGTTCTGTTTCTCTATGTATGGCGTGCTTGCTAGTTCGCTGTAGGCGACAAGAGGTAGCGCATTCCACCTGTGTGCTCCTATGGTGTGCGCGGCGCCTGCTCTCCTGCGTTGTGGCATGTGCAACGGCGTACGATGCGGTTGGGCGCACCACATGTTCGGGAACGCGATGGTCTGCTCCGGTGTGCCATTTGACTTGCGCCACTTGGCCTCTGCTTTCTTGTCGCGCTGCATCGAGTGCGTTGATGCCTGGTGTTGGGCGCGTGCCGAGTCCTCATGCGCAGGCGCCAGATCGATGCCGGTGGTGATTGCGCCGCGCACCATGGTGCCAGCGATCGCGCGTTCATGTTGGATGTAATGGCCGCCTGCCGAGACCGGGAATTCCGCGGCAAACATA
>JBAUIP010000037.1:0-2583 GCA_049683055.1 Pricia sp. | reverse complement strand
TTGCTCGGCCGATCAATTTTTGAGATGATAGTTTGGCCGACCGATTTCTGGATGATTCCTTCGACAGGGCATCCCGTTTTATCAGAATTGCATGTAAGGCGTTCAAGGCTTCAAAGGCATCCTAGCATTATATACTCACCAATCAATATTTTTGGTCAAGAAAGGAGTCGTTAAACATTAATGTAACATCCATCCTACTAAAACTGTGAAACTTTTACCCATTTCCGGAAAGCTTACACATAAATACACACTTGGCCAATCATCGTATTTTTATAAAAGTTTGGTTATCAATAAGTTGTAATTTATCCACGGATTTGGTACTATATTCGCATATGTAGAAATGAATTTAATTAGTATAATTCTAAAATTAGAACATCATGAAAAAGTTATTTATTACAGCCGTATTTGCATTAGGAAGTCTGACTGCATTTGCTCAAGAAGAGACAACTACAGAAATGGAAGAGACAGCGACTGAAGCTACC
This sequence comes from Pricia sp., assembly GCA_049683055.1. Classification (GTDB taxonomy): domain Bacteria; phylum Bacteroidota; class Bacteroidia; order Flavobacteriales; family Flavobacteriaceae; genus Pricia. The sequence goes on along the minus strand of JBAUIP010000037.1, from coordinate 2,101 downwards.
ACTGAAACTGAGGATGCCGCACAAGATGCCGCAGCAGAAAGTCAGGAAGCTGCTACTGAAGCTGCCGGACAAGACGGATTTAGTGAAGTTGCCGTAGAAGAAGTTCCCGAAGCAGTTACTTCAATGATTGAAACTAACTACCCAGGTGCTACTATCAACGCTGCACATAAAAATGAGATGAACCACTACAAAGTAGAAGTTTCTTTGGAAGATGGAACCTCAGGTGCCCTTATCGTTGACGAAGAAGGTAACGCTGTTGAGCAGTAAGAAGTAAAATTTTGACAATCAAATGGAAACTTCCATTGTGATTGACAAGAAAGAGGAATCGCTTTACAGCGGTTCCTTTTTTTTTTGGTTGTGCCGTTCGCAGAAAGAACTAAAGATAAGCTCAATTGCAAAGCGGTGCGAGAATGCAAGCAAACAGGCAAAAAAATCTAATTTTACCGGAAAAAGTGAAAAATTAAACGAGTTCTTAAGATAAAATTAGAGTAGATACGGCTTTCATGTGGTATTTTTACATAAATATTCTTCCAGCAAGAGTACGAATATCTATTACAAGAACACCATAATGCCAAACCTCTTAATCATTGAAGACGATGCCGCCTTCTGCCAGATGCTTCAGAAATTCTTGGCCAAACGCGGGTATGAGGTAGAGACAAGCTTCAACGCACCCGATGCCAAGGAAAAGTTCAAGAAAACCGATTTTGATCTTATTCTTACCGATTTACGCCTGCCCGACTATGATGGTATTCAGCTGTTGGGCGATATCAAGGAAGTGAGTCCGAAGACCCAGGTCATCGTTATGACCGGTTACGCTGAGGTGGGTTCGGCGGTGGACGCCATGAAAAAAGGGGCTTTCGACTATATTTCCAAACCTTTTACGCCCGACGAGATCGTGATGGTCATGGACAATGCCTTAGCGGCCAAGGTACCGAAGGATTCCGATGTTAGGGTCACATATTCCGATGCCGACGTAGTTTCCGCGGATACCGAAAAAACCGGTGCCGGTCTTGAACTTGAAAAAGAGGCCGACGTTCCAACAGGCACGCTGAACCGAAAAACGGTTAAGGGCATCAGCGATGCATCCCAAAAATTACAGGAGTATATCGATTTGGTCGCCCCTACCGATATGTCCGTTCTCATTACCGGGGAGAGTGGTACCGGAAAGGAGGTGACCGCCAAGGCCATTCACGATGGCAGTAGGCGCAAGACCTTCAATTTTATCGCCGTAGATTGCGGGGCTATTCCCAAAGAGCTGGCCACCAGTGAGTTTTTCGGTCATATCAAGGGAAGTTTTACAGGCGCCGTCGAAGATAAAATGGGAAACTTCGAGGCGGCGAACAAAGGCACCCTGTTTTTGGACGAGGTGGGAAACTTATCCTACGAAAACCAGATCCAGTTGCTCCGCGCCCTGCAAGAGCGAAAGATCAAGCGCGTGGGAAGTACTAAGGAAATCGAGGTCGATGTACGTATCATCACCGCTACTAACGAAGATTTGACCGAGGCGGTCGAAAAAGGAAGCTTTCGGGAGGACCTCTACCATCGCCTAAACGAGTTTTCTATACAGATTCCTTCTTTGGACGACCGTTCCGAAGACCTGATTCTGTTCGCCGAGAACTTTTTACAAAAGGCGAACAGTAGCTTGAACAAAGAGGTACAGGAGTTTTCCGAGGAAGTATGGGAAGCCTTCCGACAATATCATTGGCCCGGTAACCTGCGGGAGCTACAGAATGTCATCAAAAGGGCCGTGCTCTTGACCAGCGGAGACGAAGTGCAGGTGGAAGCCCTGCCTAAAGAAGTGCTGCAGCCGGGAGGAAAAGAATCGGCGGCAGACGGCTTTTCAAAAGCGGAATTCGAAAAGGATCGAATCATCAAGGCATTGAAAAAGACGAATTTCAATAAGTCCAAAGCGGCGAAGCTGTTGCAGGTGACCCGAAAGACCTTGTACAATAAAATCAACCACTACAATCTGGATTTGTAGGCGAATAATACTTCTCCGCATCTCAACCTTTGGGCCATTCGGCACGAACCCATTTACTACTACCTCCAACCGAATTTTCGTACTTTTTAGTAATTTCGATGGGCCAATTCAGCTCGAACT
>JBAUIP010000036.1:0-7026 GCA_049683055.1 Pricia sp. | reverse complement strand
CGACCTGTACGGCATCTTCCGAGACGAAAACGGCTTTCCCGATGACCACGTCGATACCTTTTTTCCTTAAGGCATCGGCATCCTCGGTCTTTTTGATGAACTCCTGCATCTTATGGATATGGTCGAGGATGGCTCCCATATCGGCCTTCCCGCTGCTTTGGAGTCCAAAACGTGAGGCGGATTTCGCCTGGTGGAACTGGTTGGCGATATGGATGAGGGCCTTGCTGGGCACACATCCGAAGTGGGTGCAATCGCCGCCAAAATTGTCCGCATCCTTTTCAACGAGTAGGGTTTTCAGGCCCAAAACGTTGGCCACGCCCGAACTGCCCAGTCCGGCAGCGCCGGCACCGATGACGATGACATCGTATTTTTTCATGTTTGAATTTTTGACGGACTCAAATTGCCCCTTTGATGCATCTTGGTAAAACTACGCAAAGTAGAAAAGTTCAATCCAGCCTATACCTTGATAAAAATCTTCCGCTGATACAGCACGTAAGCCAATCCACAATAGAACGCGACCACGGTAAGCGCGTACAGTAAGGAGGACATCTGCAAGGACAGAAAATCGTGGACATAAACGGTGTCGAACAGCCAACCATGCAACGACATATCGGCATCCACCTTGATCATTCCCATAATCTTTGCAATAAAACTGGAGAGAAAGTAAAGCACGATGGCATTGGCGCCCGCGTAACGAAAAATGCTTCCGAAGACGATGCCCCTCACATCGGTCAGGTAATAGATCAGAGCGAGGAAGAGGTTGGCCCATCCGGCGGTTACAAGTACGAAACTGCTCGTCCAAAGCGCCTTGTTGATGGGGAAAAATATGTCCCATATATATCCGACTATGAGCAGCGAACCGCCGATACCGAAAAGGATAGTCGCTTTTTTAGATTGTTTCGAGGTCAAAATTAAACCCGTAAAAATGCCCAACAGGGAGCTGACTATGGCGGGAATAGTACTCAGCAGGCCCTCCGGGTCATAGTCTTCTTTATAGTTATGAGTGCCGAACACTTGTACATCGAGATAATTGGCGAGATTGTTCGGGGCGCGGTCGAAGGTGGATTCCATACCCTCAACCGGAACGAAGCCTATCAGTATCCAATAGCCAATCAAGAGCGCGGTGGAAATCCCGATGAGGATTTTATAGTTGAAGTTTATAAATAGGATAGAAGCAAAAAAGAAAACCACCCCAATCCGTTGCAGGACGCCGGGGAACCGGATGTCGGAGAAATCCTTGATGAAAGGAAAGCTTAAGGTAAAGGCGCCCAGAAAAAGTCCAAGTCCTATTAATTTAAGGCTGCGGATGGTGATTTTCTTATAGGTCCCAGCGTTGACCGACTTGTTCTTGTAAGCGAAAACAATAGAGGTGCCCACGATAAACAAGAAAAATGGAAAAACTAGGTCGGTGGGAGTGTAACCGTGCCAAGCCGCATGCCGTAGCGGGGCATAGACTCCGACCCAAGTTCCCGGGGTGTTGACCAGAATCATCAGTACGATGGTCATACCCCTGAAAATGTCGACGGAGAGAATTCGGTCTTTCATCGGTTCGTTATTATAGATTGCTCGTTAATCGAATAATCGTGCCATGTCGTCTTCCGGCCACATGGTCAAGAAAAACTAAAGTATATCCTCTTTCATACGGTTCCATGCTCTAATCAACGAAAAGGCCGCGACAATGGCTATTCCAGCCAATACAAGTGCAGGGGTGGTACGCCCATAAATCCAATATCCGGTGGCGAACATAATAGTATAGATAAGCACGCATCCAAGTAGCATGGCAGTGATGCCTTGGGGTACGCTCCACTTCTCGTCCTTTGCGATTTTTTCTCCGTCAGCCTTGGCGTCGTTGACGACTTTGGACCATCCGGGGCCGCCGGGTTGGATTTTTCGGTAAAACGAACGGAGCACCTCGGGCGATTCGGGCTGGGTCATGTAGGTCGCCGCCAGCCAGACCGTTGTGGTAACGACGACGACGAAGGGATATTCGGCCCAATCAGGGAACACTCCGGTTTCCGGCGCAAATAGAAAGGGCCCCAATGCCGTGGTCTTGAGGGCGATGGACACGATTCCGGAAACAAACATGGCTGTTATCTCGCTCCAAGCGTTGATGCGCCACCAAAACCAGCGCAAGATGAATATGAGTCCCGTACCTGCCCCAAAAGTCAGCAAAATGTCAAAAATTTGGAGCGCATTTTCCAGAGCCAGCGCCAAGATGGCACTCAAAACCATCAGCACCACGGTGGAGATCCGCCCCATGGCCACCATCTGCTTTTCGGTAGCATTTGGATTGATCTGTTGCTTGTAAAAATCGAAAACGATATACGACGAGCCCCAGTTCAACTGGGTAGAGATTGTACTCATATAGGCCGCTACCAGAGAGGCGAGCACGACGCCTAAAAGTCCACTCGGCAGCTTGGTCAGCATGGCGGAATAGGCCAAGTCTTGACCCAACTTGCCTTCCGCGATGTTGGGAAACGCTTCCTGAATACTGGCGATATCGGGATAGACGACCAAAGAGGCCAAAGCCACTAAAATCCAAGGCCAAGGCCGCAGCGCATAGTGCATAATGTTGTAGAAGAAAGTGGCGCCAATAGCGTGGTTTTCGTTTTTAGAAGCAAGCATCCTTTGGGCGATATAGCCACCGCCGCCCGGTTCGGACCCCGGATACCAAGAGCTCCACCATTGTACTGCCAGCGGAATGATGAACAGCATTATCAGCGCATTCCTATTGCTGAAATCGGGCAAAATATCCAACTTGCCCTGCACGTTCGGATGTGCTATCAGGGCTTCGATACCGCCCACTTCGGGAATATTGACCAAATAATAGGCCGCCCCGATAGCGCCTGACATGGCGACGAAAAACAATAGAAAATCGGTGTATACAACGCCTTTGAATCCTCCCAAAGCACTAAAGGTAACGGTAATCAGGCCGGCGCCTACCACGGTTTCCCAAGGCTCCAGGCCCAGCATGATGCCCCCAATCTTGATAGCGGCCAAGGTGACCGAGGCCATGGTAATAATATTGAAGAGCGCGCCCAAATAGATGGCCCTGAACTTCCGCAAAAAACTGGCTGGCTTCCCGCCGTACCGCATTTCGTAGAACTCTAAATCCGTACTAACGTTCGACCTCCGCCAAAGTTTGGCATAGATGAAAACAGTCAAAAGGCCTGTCAATAAAAAGGCCCACCAGACCCAGTTACCCGAGACCCCATTGGTACGTACGATATCAGTGACCAGGTTCGGGGTATCGGTAGAAAAGGTGGTCGCCACCATTGAAAGGCCCAATAACCACCAAGGCATGTTGCGCCCCGAAAGAAAAAACTCCGAGGAATTTTTACCCGACTTCTTGGATACGAAAATCCCGATACCCAAAACTATCGAGAAGAAAACGATGATAAAACTGTAATCGAGGGTCGATAATTCCATGCGGTCGGTCGTTTTTACGGGTGGTTATCTGATTTGGGTCATTTTAGAAGTCTTCTTTGATTGCGGATGTTGTTTGGTGATAATCGTTCGCGAATCGGTATAAGGCCTTATTCAACATGTTTTGCCAATGAAACGATTTGGGGCGGCACAATTTGTTTCCTAACTGAAATTTGTAAGCGCTGTCTTTTATCTCAAACGGTAAAACACCTAGGAAATGTCTTAAAAACAGTTTCTAAGAATTTCTAAATATATCATATTTTAAGATACTTTTGGCAACCAACCGTTAAACCCTCTTTTTGTTTCTCGCTGCCACTTTTGACATTTCTATTGCCGCTTGGGCCTTCGCGATTACGGCGGCTTTTATTATAGGGCTCTCCAAGGCCGGTATCAAGGGCATTGCCATTGTCAACGTAACCTTGATGGCCCTAGCTTTCGAGGCCAAAGCGTCGACCGGTATCGTGGTGCCGTTGCTTATCGTAGGTGACCTTATCGCCGTTGTCTATTACAACCGGCATGCCAACTGGTGGTACATCGCGCGGTTTTTGCCGTGGGTGGTCGTGGGCATTTTGGTGGGAGTCTATATGGGCAACGACCTCGATGAAGATGTCTTCAAAATTTATATGGCCGTTATTATTCTTGTTAGCGTAGCCATGATGTATTGGTGGGATAGGCGCAAGTCAAAGGCCGTTCCCAAACACTGGGCCTTTGCGGGACTGGTCGGAACCTTGGCCGGAATTACCACGATGATCGGCAATTTGGGCGGCCCGTTCAGCAATCTCTATTTTCTCGCGATGCGGGTGCCCAAAAACGAGTTTATCGGCACGGCCGCCTGGCTGTTTCTGATTATCAACCTCATCAAACTGCCCTTCCATATCTTCGTGTGGGAAACCGTGACCGAAGAAACCCTATTGTTCAATCTCAAGTTGATTCCCGGCATCCTGCTGGGCATGTGGTTCGGGGTACGCTTGATCAAGATTATTAAGGATGACTTTTATAGGAAAATGATTTTGGTGCTGACGGCCTTAGGGGCGGTAATGATTATGATTCGGTAAGAGAGGATGCCATCCCCGGGCTTACCTCCGCATCCTATTCATACTTATTTGTAAGTACTTTGTTAAAATTGGAAGCTTTCCGGAAGAAATAAGGATGCATATTCCAAAATTTATGTGAAATGAGGGATTTAATCCTTTTAAAATTGATTCTAGTTATCTAGAATTGTATATTGGTGAGGGTTCGGAGAGCGAACTTTTACCTAGAAATAGTCGTATATAATTGTGTTTCCTGTGTTTGAGAACCGGTGTAGCACAATTTTTGTTTTCTGTTAAAAACGGGGCCATGCCCAACTTAATCATACTAAACCTATAATTAAAACGTTCGCTATTTATATAATCCGATGAAATGCACTTTCAATCGATTCGTATCACGGCACAACCTAATTCGCCTGTTATAGTCACGCATTTTCAGTGAAAGATAGAAGTATAGATGAAGAAGTTTTTCATATTTTTAGGAATCATTCTGATGGCAAGCTCCTGCGGCACTTTGGGCCTTATCGGTAAGTCCGGTAAAAAAGCCAAAGCGAGCGGACTTTCCAGTAACGACGCAAAGGCCTACGACAAATTTATCGGTGAAAATACCGCTACCCAAAAGGGCTTGTTCGACGTTCACAGAAAAGGCTCCAAGTACTACTTCGAGATACCGGATAGCCTTTTGAACCGCGAAATGTTGGTGGTAACCCGTTTTATCAAGACTCCGTCGGGAGCATCGAACTATGGGGGCGAAAAAATCTCCGAAAACACCATCGTTTTTGAGAAAGGGCCGGCGGACAATCTGTTTTTAAGGATTTCTACTTTGGTCAGTTCGGCCAATGAGAACGATGCCATCTCCAAAGCGGTCAAAAATTCCAATATCACTCCTATTCTAGAGGCGTTCGACATCAAGTTGCAAAACGAGGAGGAGTCCTCTTACATCATCGACGTTACGGATTTTATCAACGGCGAAAACCCTTTGTTGGCCTTGGGCAGCGAACAGAAAAGCGACTACAAGCTGACTTCCTTGGAGAAAAACAAGTCTTATATCAAGGAAATCAATTCGTTTCCGCTGAACACGGAAATCAAAACGGTAAAGACGTATAACGCCAAAGCAGGATCGAATAAGCGGAAAGAACTTCCTGCGGCAATCCTGGCGGGTGTAGTCACCTTGGAAATCAACAACTCCTTCATTCTTTTGCCCGAGGAGCCCATGAAAAAGAGGATGTACGATGCACGGGTAGGCTATTTTGCCAGTTCCTATCTCGAATATGGCGACGACCAGCAGTCGGTCGACCGCAACACCTACATACATCGGTGGCGGTTGGAGCCCAAGCCCGAAGATTCCCTAAAATGGAAAAGCGGCGAACTGGTGGAGCCCAAAAATCCCATTGTCTACTACATCGACCCCGCAACTCCAAAGAAATGGCGTCCCTACCTTATCGAAGGCATCAACGATTGGCAAGTCGCTTTTGAGCAGGCCGGTTTCAAAAATGCAATTATCGGCAAAGAGTGGCCTCATAACGACCCTTCGATGAGCCTGGAGGATTCCCGGTTCTCGGTACTGCGCTATTTTGCGTCCCCCTCTAAAAATGCTTACGGCCCAAACATTGTGGATCCCCGTAGTGGCGAGATTTTGGAAAGCCATATCGGATGGTACCACAACCTAATGAGCCTCTTGCACAGCTGGTACATGGTTCAGGCAGGTGCCGTCGACGAGCGGGCCCAAAAAATGGAATTCGATAGCGAGCTCATGGGCGACTTGATTCGTTTTGTTGCCTCGCACGAAGTAGGTCATACCTTGGGACTCCGTCATAATATGGGAGCCAGCTCCGCCACTCCCGTGGAAAATCTGCGCAACGCCGAATGGCTCAAGAAAAACGGACACACCAGTTCGATTATGGACTACGCCCGTTTCAACTACGTGGCGCAGCCCGAAGACAGCATCCCCACGGAAGACCTGATGCCACGGATCGGCGACTACGATAAGTGGGCAATCCAATGGGGCTATTCCCGTTTTCCGGAGGATTTGGATGCCTCCGAAGAAAAAGAAATGTTGGCCCAGATGGTGGTCGATAGCGTATCTAGCAACCCTAGACTCTGGTTCGGAGGGGAAGGGCGTGATTTCGATCCCCGCTCTCAGACCGAAGATTTAGGTGATGATGCCATGGAGGCCAGTATGTACGGTATTCTTAACCTGCAGCGCATCGCACCTTTTTTGAAAAAATGGACCAAGGAGAGCGATAGTGATGACTATACCAACCTTGATCAGGTTTACAAAGACCTCGTCGACCAGTACAAGGATTATATCTTTCACGTATCCAGAAATATCGGTGGCATCTACGTAACCCCGAAAACCATGGGCGAAGACGGCGAAGTGTACCGTCCGGTGCCCCAAATGAAGCAGAAACAAGCGCTGTTGTTCTTGAACGACTATATTTTTAAGGAACCAAAATGGTTGTTGCGCAACGATATCCTGAATGCGATTCAGTCCCCCCAATCCAAAGAATCGGTCACGAAGACCATGGAAAGTGTCATGGTCAATCTGCTTGGTGGCAGCCGCCTCAGCCGA
>JBAUIP010000035.1:0-24663 GCA_049683055.1 Pricia sp. | reverse complement strand
CAACGGATTCCCCCGGTACAGTACATTACCAGTTTTTTATCCTCTTTATGATCGGCCAAATCCTTTTCGATGATGTCCAACGAATCACGGAAAGTATCCACGTCGGGGGTGATTGCGTTCCTGAAATGTCCGATTTCGCTTTCGTAGTGGTTGCGCATATCCACTAGCACGGTATCCGGATCGTCGATAAGGGCGTTGAACTGTTCTGCGTCGACGTGAATGCCCTTGTCGGTGACGTCGAAGGAGTCATCTTGGAGTCCGTCCGCAACAATTTTGGGTCGCACTTTTACCTTCAGTTTCAAAAAGGATAGGTTGTCTTGCTCGAGGGCAATGTTAAGGCGCACATTTTCCAAAAAAGATATGCTGTCAAGGTGCTTTTTGAAGGCTTCGAATTTCCCGGCGGGCACGGATAATTGAGCGTTGATACCCTCGTGGGCGACATAGATTCGGCCGAGCACGTCAAGTTGGTTCCAACGGATAAAAAGGTGGTTGCGGAAGATTCCGGGATTACCGATATGCGCGTATTGGTAGAAGGAGATGGTCAGGCGCTCTTGCCCGGCCTCCTGAATCAGGGTTGCCCTTTCTTTCGCGCTCAAAGTATTGTACAGTTGCATGCTATACGAATGATTTAAGTCTGAAAAACGAATAAATAGGATGCAAAAATAGCCAAACCCACTCAAAAATTTACGGTTCATCGTTTGTTTTGAGAAAGTGGTCGAAGTAAATGGTAAATGCCGAAAGAAATGGTAAATTAGCGACCCTTAAAAAAACATCCTAAACGTCCTAAAAAATACGATATGAGCTCCGAGAAAGACGCGAAACTGAAAGCACTGAAATTGACCCTTGACAAACTGGACAAGACCTATGGCAAAGGCGCCGTCATGAAGATGGGCGACAGCGTGGTCGAAGATGTCGATGCGATTCCTTCCGGTTCACTCGGGCTCGATATTGCGCTCGGGGTAGGAGGATATCCTCGCGGGCGCGTCATCGAAATCTACGGTCCGGAATCTTCCGGTAAAACGACCTTGACCCTGCACGCCATGGCCGAGGCGCAAAAAGCAGGTGGAATTGCCGCCTTTATCGATGCGGAACATGCCTTTGACCGTTTTTACGCCCAAAATCTGGGAGTCGATATAGACAACCTTATTATATCCCAACCTGATAATGGGGAGCAGGCACTGGAAATTGCCGATAACTTGATACGCTCCGGTGCCATCGACATCGTGGTCATCGATTCTGTCGCAGCTCTAACACCCAAAAGCGAAATCGAAGGCGAGATGGGGGACTCCAAAATGGGATTGCACGCCCGATTGATGTCCCAAGCCCTGCGGAAACTCACCGGTTCCATCAGCAAAACGAAATGTACCGTCATCTTCATTAACCAGCTCAGGGAAAAAATTGGGGTTATGTTCGGAAACCCCGAAACGACAACAGGTGGTAACGCGCTCAAGTTTTACTGCTCGGTCCGCTTGGATATCCGCCGTTCTACACAAATTAAGGACACAGACGGCAATGTAAAAGGAAACAAGACCCGCGTCAAGGTGGTGAAGAACAAGGTTGCGCCTCCATTTAAGACAGCGGAGTTCGATATCATGTACGGCGAGGGCGTTTCCAAAGTCGGGGAAATCATCGATTTGGGCGTCGAATACGAAATCATCAAAAAAAGTGGTTCTTGGTTTAGCTACGGCGACACCAAATTGGGACAGGGCCGTGATGCGGTCAAATCCCTTCTTTTGGACAACCCTGAACTGTTCGATGAGCTCGACGGTAAAATTCGCGATGCTATCGATGCGCTACAGTAAGCAGTATTCGATTGATATATAAATTTCTTAAACCCATTGCGCCAACCGCAATGGGTTTTCTTTTTTTTATACCTCGACCACGCAACCCTTTAAACATCCTTTCATCTAGTAGTAAAGAACTCAAGACGAGTTCCAAGAGAAGTTGATTTTTAATAAAAACAAGATGATTATGAAACGATTGTATGTCATGATGTGTGCCATCGCGACGGCACTGACTGCGGTATCCTGTGATTTTGACGATGATGGGGTAAACTTTAACTACACCACGTTAAGAACGGTTGATGCCGAATTGCCCGATTCCTTTGATTTTGGCAGGGTTTACACCGTCAACGTTGACTTATTGCGCCCCGATGACTGTACCCTCGCCGAAGTGGAAACCTTCGACGTCCGGCAGACCAGTACGGACAGTACCAATATTAGGACCATCGCCGCCATCGGTATCGTGCTCGACAATGAAGAATGCGCTGAAGTCGAGCAGGAGTTCCAAGATTCCTTTCAATTTGAGGTGCGCTACACAGACCCATATGTTTTCAGGTTCTATACCGGTGACGATGCCAACGGCGACCCCGAATTTTTAGAAATCGAAGTGCCCGTAAACCATAACCAGTAGACCGAACCGGACTACTTCTTACCTTTGACAAATCATCATTGGCCATGTGTGAAAAGTATAATAGGGTTTAGCCTAATCTAACCAACAATTTTGGGTCTCGAAGAACTCATTGAAAACTGCAAGCAGGGAAACCGGAGGGCGCAAGAACAACTGTATAGGGAGTTCTCCCCTGTCTTGTTCGGGGTGTGCCTAAAGTATTCGCGTAATAAAGCGGAGGCAGAAGACAACCTTCACGACAGTTTCATGACTATTTTCGACAAAATCGGGCAGTACAAGGCCAAAGGTTCGTTCGAAGGATGGGCCAAGCGCATCACCGTTAATACCGTGCTGCAAAAGTACCGTAAGGAAAAGCCCATGAAACTGGTCACGGACAACTATGGTGCAGAAGATGACAGTGTGGTAGAGGATGCATCGGAGCCGGGCTATGCCGATATTGGGTTGGACACGCTCTTGCGTTACATTCAGGAACTGCCCAACAAGTACCGCTTGACCTTTAACCTGTACGTTTTGGACGGGTATTCCCACAATGAAATAGGGGAGCTTTTGGGCACCTCGCCCGGCACCTCGAAATCGAACCTGGCCCGTGCCCGTGCCATCCTTAAAGATAAAATCGGAACCGTACGCAACACCGCCATCGCCGGACTATTGCTACTGATCCTGTTGGAAAGTTGCCTTTAGAATTAGAAAAGCGCGAAAGCCATCACCATGGACGATAAAAATTTAGACAAGCTCTTTCGAGACAAGTTCAAGGCCTTTCGGGAAGTCCCCGACGAAAAGGTCTGGACGGCCATCGACCGATCGTTGGATAAAAAGCGGAGAAAGCGGGTAATTCCGCTGTGGTGGCAATTGGGCGGGGTAGCGGCGATTCTGGCGATAGCGCTAGTAATCTTTTTTCCGATGGATGATAGCTTCAACGAAACGCCCACTGTCACAGATACCGAACAAAAGGATGCCGACCGCTCTGAGGACCCATCTGATGACCCAGTTTATCAGAAGGGTTCGGATGCTGATGAACCGGATGCATCGGAGACAACGGATATCGACCCCGCGAATCAAAATGCTGCGGTCGTTGATGGAGACGATGGTTCTGACACCAACAAAGAGCAGCGTCAAAGCAATAAAAAGGATGTCCAAAAGAACGAAAATCGACTGATGGAAGACCAAAAGCGGCAGCAGGAAGACCGAAAACAACGTCTGGAAAAAGGGTTGCGGATTTCAACCACTACCGAGGAGGCCGTGGCGGGCAGTTCGAAGGATGCATCCCGACAGAAGAATGCATCCAGTCAAGATAATGTTGGTCAAGAGGAAGCCGGCCAAGGCGCTGCCGTTAATCGATTGTCCCAAGCACAAGTGACCGCTAACGAAGAGAACGACCGGAAGAAGGATGCGCCAGATATCCTTAAACCATCCAAACCATCAAAAATTTTGAGCCCATCCAGGCCATCCCCTGAAAACCTGGCCCAAAACGATGAAACAAATCCTGAACGCAGAGAGGGACAGGCGGATGAAGAAGTCAACATGGATAAAAGGAACTCGTCTTATGAACTTTTAGAAGGTCAAACCGAAGGGCAGATGACCGAAGGGAAACCCGAATCGCTCCCCGATGCCAATAAAGAAAAAGCAGACGAATCAGCGGACATCAATAAAAAACCCCTTCTCGAAATCTTCGAAGAGCAGTCCGATAATGAAGAACTGGCGGAGACCTCCCGCAGCCGCTGGTCCGCCGGGCCAAGCATTGCCCCGGTATATTTCAACGCCATGGGAGAAGGCTCCCCCATCGACCCAGGGTTCGCGGCCAACGGTAAATCCGGGAACACTAATTTCAGCTATGGGCTGTCGGTCGCCTATGCGGTTACCGATAAATTGAGCGTCCGTTCGGGCATCCATAAAATCGACTATGGTTATGACACCAATAACGTCGGTTTTTCAGCTACCTCAAGCGCTTTTTCCAGCGGTAGGTTACAGAATGTCGATTATTCCGGCGGGGCGGAAAATTTGGCTGTAAGCGACGCGGCTACCGGTGCCGAATCCCCAAATTCTGCTGCTCCAGAGTTCAGCTCCCTCAATGCGACCCGTGAAGGCACGGTGGCCCAACAATTCGGTTACCTCGAAGTGCCTGTGGAATTGGATTATACCCTAATCAACGGTAAGTTCGGAGTGAATCTTCTGGGCGGGATAAGCTCCTTATTTTTGATCGATAATTCCGTCACCCTCAACTCCGGCGACCTATCCACTAATATCGGGGAAGCCAGCAACCTCAACGACCTTAACTTTAGTACCAATATCGGTTTTGGCATCAACTATAAGGTCACTCCCACCATTCGATTGAACGTTGAACCGGTCTTTAAATACCAATTGAATACCTTTTCGAATGCCGCCGGAGATTTTCGGCCTTATTCCATCGGGATTTATAGTGGACTCAACTTTAGATTCTGACATCCAATTTTGGCAATTATTCTATTCGGACGGACATAAATCCGTAACTATGGAGATGATGCTTACAGAGAAAAATCATTTACGGGAGAGGATTTCAAAAATCATCCGTCAGAAAGATCCTAACGCTGAAGCTTATTTGTTCGGCTCCAGGGCTAGGGGCGATTCTGGGCCAGATTCTGATTGGGATGTACTAATCTTGGTCGATGAGAGCACAATAACTAACGTTATCGAAGACAAGTTTCGCGATGGATTGTATGATCTTGAATTGGATTCTGGACAAGTAATATCAATTTTCGTTCATCCGAAAAAGGATTGGAACGATATGAAAGACTTTTCACCGCTTCACAAAAATGTCAGTAAAGAGGGAATTCGATTATGAATATCGAGAATCGTGACGATTATGTGCGCTATAGATTCCAAAGAGCAAAGGAAACCTTGGAGGAAGCTGTAACTCTTTCCGAAAATTCGAAATGGAATGCCGCTATAAATAGATTATACTATTCCTGTTTCTACGCCGTGATCGCATTGCTTTTAGATTCGGAAATAGAGACGCGTTCCCATCAGGGTGCAAGAGCTCAATTTGGACTTCATTTTATTAAAACTGGCCTTATCGACAAAAAGCATGGGAAATTATACTTTAAACTATATGATTTTCGTCAAAAAGGTGATTATGGCGATTTCTACGACCATACTGAAGATATCGTTCAACCTTTAATTGAAAAAGTTGAGATTTTTTTATCAAATTGAAAAACTACTGTAGTTCAAGGACTTTGACAAATTATGAAATTTTAATGTAATTCCTCTCCAATTCTGACAGAATAATCTCCCGAACATCTTCCCGCAATTGACTTTTATCCGCTTCCCCGAACTGCTCCGTTCCAATAAACCGATGCACTTTAGCCCGTATCGTGCCGGGCCCTCCGCTCAGAAAAGTAAAAGAAAAACGTTTTTTATTGTCGTAAAAGGTCATTGGCACCACCGGAATATCATGGGCAATTGCCATCTTGAAGGCTCCGTCTTTGAACTTGTCAAGGAGTATATCTTCATCGTCGGGCACACCGCCCTCGGGGAATATGCAGATGCTGAGCCCTTGGTTCAACCTTTTTTGCGCCCGGCGGTAGACTCCCGTTCTACTTCCGGTATGCTCGCGGTCGACCATGATACAGACCCGCTTGTAAAAAAATCCGAAAAGGGGAATTTTGACCAGTTCCTTCTTTCCTACAAAGACAAAGGGATTTTTACTGACGTACAGCATTAACATAATGTCGAGCATACTGGTGTGGTTGGCGACCAGCATGTAACTTTTACCGGATTCCATTCGCTGTTCCCGGTGGATGCGTGGCGGACATCCCATACCGTACAATATCGGGATGGCCCAAAGATTACGCGCCAGCCAAAAAAACTGAGGATACCATTTCTCGCGGATTGCGGTCACCAATAAAAAGGGAAAGAAAACAATAATGGGCCAAGAGACCATAAAATAAAACCAGATACGGTACAGGGTGTAGCCTATATTCTTGAGAAATGAACCCATGAAATCAAAAGTAACAATTTGGCTAGGCTTTTTCCGATTTCTTTTATCTTTGGATGTTTAATCCGTTTTGACTACACCTTGGTACGGTCCACCCGCGTGCCGGCCTGATTGAAACTCGGAGTCGCCGCTTCCCGGACTGAAAAGTTGAAAATGGCAAGGTTATTTGATCTTCAGGACAGGTTACAAGTTCAAAAGTCGGAACGAACAATTTTTAGAACACGAAAATGGCACGAATCCTTACAGGAATACAAAGTACGGGCACTCCCCATTTGGGTAATATTCTGGGTGCCATCGCTCCGGCTATCGAAATGGCACAAAACCCGGAAAATGAATCCTTTCTATTTATAGCAGATATGCATTCGCTTACCCAAATCAAGGATGGCGATGAATTGCAGCAGAATACTTATGCCATCGCCTCCGCCTGGCTGGCCTTCGGGCTCGATATTGAAAAGACCGTTTTTTACCGCCAGAGCGATGTGCCCCAAGTGACCGAACTGGCCTGGTATTTGAGCTGTTTTTTCCCGTATCAACGTCTGACCCTCGCACATTCCTTTAAGGACAAGGCGGACCGCTTGGCCGACATTAACGCGGGATTGTTCAGCTACCCCATGCTCATGGCCGCTGATATTTTGCTGTACGATGCGAACATCGTGCCCGTAGGAAAAGACCAGCTTCAGCACATTGAAATGACCCGCGATGTGGCATCGCGATTTCATGCCCAGATGGGGGAGACCTTTGTGCTTCCAGAAGCCAAAGTGCAGCAGGAAACCATGTACATTCCCGGCACCGACGGGGAGAAGATGAGCAAAAGTAGAGGCAATATCATCAACCTTTTCCAGACCGACAAGAAGTTGCGTAAACAGATAATGGGCATCAAAACGGACAGTACGGCCATGGAAGATCCGAAAGACCCCTCAACTGATACCACTTTCGCACTCTACAAATTATTGGCCTCCGTAGAACAGATCGAGGAAATGAGCGCCAATTACCTCGCTGGAAAGTATGGCTATGGCCATGCCAAACAGGCGCTTTACGAACTGCTGGCACAAAAATTTGGCGACGCCCGCGAGCAGTTTGATTACTACATGAACCATCTAGACGAGGTCGACGAAGCCCTCGCTATCGGCGCCAAAAAAGCCAAAAAAGTGGCGGATGGGGTACTGGCGCGGGTTCGCGGCAAGTTGGGCTATTGACTTTTGGCAAACAGACCGCTTGGTCCGTTTTGAGTGATACGGTTCTTCAACCTGACGCGATTAATATCGATTTTGATAGGTGTTTTATCGATAAGCTACTGTTGACGTCGCGTATTATTATTGAAATAGAAGTCAATAAACCGAGCGGTCGGTAAATTTGCTTAGGCTAGTTTAATGGGAAGCTAAGATTCTTCGGATATTTTGTCATTTCCGTAGCGGCTTTCAGGTTCACCTACCTGCAAAAGCCTGTCCGACTCCTCTTTTTTGACCAATTTCACCAAAACCTCATAGCCCAAGTTTTCGGCCATTTCCTGAAAGGTCTTAAAACTGGGTACCCGTTCACCACTAAAGTATTTATGTAGATTTTGTGCCTTGATGCCGAACTCTTGGGCGAACTGCCTTCTCGACGGATACTGCTTGTTAATCAAATATCGGATTATGGAAAAAAAACGATCGGGACGGTATGGGCCTTCAATGAGAGGTTCCGGTTTTCCGGTATAGCTAAGCATACCTTCCGCGGAAAGGTCGATATCAAGGTCGGGCCAGTGCACCCCGATCCCTTGGGGCAAGATGGTATAATTCTCTTTTTGCGCCTCGGTAGCCTTTTCAAAAGCTGGGAACCACTGTTGAGGGCAACCCATATCTCGGCCATCGGCCATGGAAAGAAAAACCTTAGTTTCAGTAAAGTAAACTTTTACGACTTTCATTAGTATTCAATTTAGAAGGCACAACCCCTTATTCGTTGAAAAGTTTTAACCACGATGCGATGAAATCACCTTGATGTTTCTCTAGGGCTTTTTTGATTCTTTTCAAGTCTTTTGAGCCAAAACCATAATTATACACCTGTTCAATTTCTAGCACTAAATTAAATTTAGCGGCATATTCGCCTTTTACAACATGAATATGAATGGGTTTATGTTCGTTCGAAAAAAAGAAGAACCGAAACCCGTTCCAATGGAACAAAGTTGGCATAGACTTGAGATTTACAAATATAATACTTTTGGATTATATAATACAAATTTATTATATTTAATTTTCACCCTTTATTTAAACAGCTTCGAACAATTTCCCCGGAAGCGCCCGAACCACCCCTTTCATTTCCAAGTTCAGCAGCGTCGAAGAAACTTTAAAAACCGGTAGCCGACATTCCTGCGCGATACTGTCCAATAGTTGTTTGCCGTTTTTCTGAAGATAGTCGTAAATGGCCTGCTCGTTCTGGTCGAAATCGACGAAAAGTTGCTGTTGCGGGTTGGGAGCCTGTTTTTCTTCAATATCCCAATCCAGCAGGTAGACCAGGTCGGCGGCGCAGGTGATGAGGTGCGCCTTCTGCTGTTTGATGAGGTTGTTGCATCCCGTACTGTATTTGTCCCGCGTGCGGCCGGGTACGGCGAAGACATCGCGGTCGTAGCTGTTGGCGATGTCGGCGGTGACCAGGCTGCCTCCGCGTTCGGCGGATTCCACTACCACGGTGGCCTCGCTCATCCCGGCGATGATACGGTTGCGCCTTAGAAAATGCTCCCTTTCAGGGTGGCTCGTGCTTTGGAACTCGGTGAAAAATCCGCCGTTCTTTTCGATATCTTTGATGTATTTGGAGTGTACTTTCGGATACATCTGGTTGAGGCCGTGTGCCAGACATCCTATGGTTTGCAGGCCGTGCTTGATGGCCGCTTTTTGGGCCGTAATGTCCACGCCGTAGGCAAAGCCGCTGACGATAACGGGATTAAGCGGTGCGATATCCTCGATAAACCTTTCGCAGAAGGCCTTTCCGTAGCTAGTGATGTTGCGGGTGCCGACCACGCTGATCATTTTTTTGTCCGCCAAATCGATATTTCCTCTTTGAAACAGGAGGACGGGGCTATCGGTACAATGCTGTAAGTACGCAGGATGGTCCGCATCCTTATAATAGGTATAGGCGATATCGTTTTTACGGATGTATTCGAGTTCCGCCTCGGCAGCCTCTCGGTGTTCGGTATCGTAGAGGCTCCGCAAGGTGTAGGAACCAATGCCGTCGATCTGGAGCAGATGCTGCCGTTTTTCGGAGAATATGGCCTCGGCACTTCCGCAGTGGTCGATGAGTTTTTTGGCCGAAACATCGCCGATATTAGGGATAATCTGCAACCGTAGGACGGCAAGGAGTTCATTGGGGGTCATTCGAAAATACATCTTGACTCGGCCTTGGAACAGGCTCGAAGTTATTCACAAAACAGGTCAAATATAATGTTAATAAAAAGTATCCGTACGACTGGCATCCGCATTTAATTTTTGCAATATTTGTCCGGTATGGCGTTGGAACATTACATATCTGAGCTTTTATATCGTTACAATT
Organism: Pricia sp.; assembly: GCA_049683055.1. Classification (GTDB taxonomy): domain Bacteria; phylum Bacteroidota; class Bacteroidia; order Flavobacteriales; family Flavobacteriaceae; genus Pricia. The sequence goes on along the minus strand of JBAUIP010000035.1, from coordinate 14,762 downwards.
GCGTGGTGGTGCCCGGTTTCGGGGCCTTCCTGACCCAGGCGAAATCCGCTGTCATCCATGAGGATAGCCATACCTTGTATCCGCCCACCAAAATAGTATCCTTCAACCAACAATTGGTCTCCAATGATGGATTGTTAGTGTCTTATGCGGCCGAGGTCCAAAATACCAGTTACGATGAGATGCTCAAGCAGATTGAGGAGGAAGTAAGGAATTGGAAGTCAATACTTAGGAAAGGCGAGCGGCTAAAATGGGACAAAATCGGTGAAATTTGGGCCGGAGCCGAAGGGAGGATTCAATTTCAACCATCGGGAAAAGCGAATTTTCTGACCGCGTCTTACGGGATGTCCCCCTTCGTCGCCGTACCGGTGGCACGCGAGGTACTCAAGGAGGAAATCGGTGCCTTGGAAGAAAAAGCGCCTATCGCCTTTACGCCCGAACGACGCGAAAATGTGGCGGCCAGACCTTATCTTAAATACGCCGCGATCGCCTTGTTGGCGATTACCACCGGATTCGCGGGACTACAGTTTTACAGGGCCGACCAGAACAATATGCAGCTCGCCCGGGACGAAGCCCAGCAAGAAGTCTCCAAACGCATTCAGGAAGCCACTTTCTTTGATACCGATCCGATGGAGTTGCCCACCATTACCCTAAAGACTACCAAGAAAGCTTACGCAAACCCTACGGGACAAAAAATGCACCATATCATCGCGGGTGCCTTTCGGTACAGGACCAACGCAGACAAAAAAATCGCGCAGTTGAAGCGGCGCGGGTTCAATCCATCCTATATCGGCACCAATCCCTTTGGCCTGCACATGGTCGCTTATGACAGCTTCACCGATGCCGGGCAAGCACTTACCGCCTTACGCCGAATCAAGCAATCCCAAAAGGATGCTTGGTTGAAGTCGGTTCGCTAGCCGTTGGCATTCTGCTGATATTCATCCTAATATATTTTATTTCCTTTACATCTATCTCCGTATTTTCCATCCACACACCACTTGTCTACAATGGCACAGTGCGATAGCGAACCACACAAAGTTGCGTTTGGAATCCACAGTGTCCGCTTAGTTTCGTACCAGAAGTAATTTTTACAATCACCCTTTTAGGGATTTAAAACCACTTAGTATGAAAACAAGTATGAATTTGACTCGTAGATTTTTGGCCTGTCTGTGCATAGCAGGTTTGGTGATGGCATGTTCACAGGAAGATGTGTCCGATGGCGATATTGGCATGCAAGGTCCGCGAGGGGAGCAGGGCGTTCAAGGTGAGCCAGGGCCCCAAGGCCCAAAAGGCGACCCAGGTGCCGATGGAAGTTCGACCGGACAGGGTGCGCAAGGGGAACAAGGCGAGCAAGGTGAACAGGGCGATGAAGGTCCTAAAGGAGACACGGGGGACCAGGGCCCACAAGGTGAACAAGGTGACCAGGGTCCGAAAGGCGACCAAGGCGACCAAGGCGAGCAGGGAGAACAAGGTGAGCAGGGCGCTACCGGAACCGCTAACGTCATCTACTCTGATTGGATTGCGGCGGAATTTGAAACCGACATCGCCGATGGTTTCGATAACTTCAGTATTTCCGCTCCCGAAGTTACCCAAGAGGTGTTGGACACTGCCGTGCTGTTGGTCTTTGCCAATAGTAATTCGAATACCATCTTCCAGCTGCCAATATCATTCCATTTGAACTTGAGAGAAAACTACTGGTTCCGTGTTTTAAACCTCGGGTCGATCAATTTAGGCGTAGAGGGGATTGACGGAAACAACGCCATAGGCAATCCGTTCCTGAACAATGAATTCCGATACGTAATTATTCCCGGTGGGGTATCGGCTTCCGGCAAAGGGGAACACTCCGTCAACTACGCCAAGTTGTCTTATCAAGAAATTATCGAAATGTTCGATATTCCTAAATAATTATCACCTCAATTTGTTTACGAAAAGGCTTCCAGTATTTAGGAAGCCTTTTTCTGTTGAACGCAAATCCTCTTAGAACATAATATTCAAGGCATCCCTTTTAAAGACACGCTTTTTGTTGAACAAAAACATCCCCAGAATTGTGTGAAAGCAAAATAGCTTAAACAGCCATTAATCATTTCTTAAAATCCCATCCCAAAAATCGGGAAACACCCCGTAAAGTTTGCTAAACAGGCCGCTATGAAGTAATTTTGTAGGCAATCAAATCAAAAACTATTTACGTCGGTCGCCATTCTTTGCGAATTTCATAAAATCGCAGGTAATTACGACAATTCTTGACCTCGGTCGACGAGTTTAAAACTTATAAAAAACAATGAGCGGATTGGTACAATCTTCAATAGCCCGAAAGGTCGTAATGGCCCTATCCGGACTCTTTTTAGTCATCTTCTTAGCGCAGCACTTTACCATCAACGTGACTTCGGTGCTCGCCCCGGAAACCTTCAACGAATGGTCACATTTTATGGGATATAACGGTTTAGTGCAGTTCGTTCTGCAACCTATTCTGATAGGTGGCGTTGTCGTGCATTTCGTGATGGGTATTGTGTTGGAGCTACAGAACAACAAAGCACGGAAAATTAAATACAAAAAATACAGCGGAGGTTCCAACGCTTCGTGGTTCTCTCGGAACATGATCATTACCGGAGCGGTCGTTTTGGCGTTCCTCGGATTACACTTCTATGATTTTTGGATTCCTGAAATGGACTACAAATACATCGAGGGTGCCGCCATGGATCCTACCAGATACTACCCCGAGACGGTACACAAGTTCGAATCGCTGCCACGCACCTTGATTTATGTGGGTGCCTTTGTGCTCTTGGCAATGCACCTGTGGCACGGTTTCGCATCGTCGTTCCAGACCGTGGGGGTAAACAATAAGTATTCGCCCGCGATTGCGAATTTTACGAAAATATATGCGATAGCGATTCCTGCGGGATTCATTTTTATCGCGCTCTATCATTATTTCAATCCTTTAACCTCGCCTTGAAGTTCGGCTAGAGACCGAATCTAGGCCTTATAGCCGAGACGAGCTCAAAAACATATTGCTATGGGAATATTGGATTCTAAAGTTCCATCTGGGCCATTGGCCGACAAATGGACAAATCATAAAAATGAGATCAATCTCGTCAATCCGGCGAACAAACGTAACATCGATGTTATCGTTGTTGGTACCGGTCTGGCCGGAGGTTCCGCTGCGGCGACATTGGCCGAATTGGGCTACAATGTAAAGACGTTCTGTTATCAAGACTCTCCTCGTCGTGCTCACTCCATCGCCGCTCAAGGGGGAATCAATGCCTCGAAAAACTATCAGGGCGATGGCGATAGCAATTACCGTCTATTTTACGATACGGTGAAAGGGGGCGATTACCGTTCCCGGGAGGCCAACGTCTACCGTTTGGCCGAGGTATCCGGAAATATCATCGACCAGTGTGTGGCACAAGGTGTTCCCTTTGCACGGGAGTACGGGGGATTGTTGGACAACCGTTCCTTCGGGGGCGTGCTGGTATCCCGAACATTCTACGCCAAGGGGCAAACAGGGCAGCAGCTCCTCTTAGGATGCTATGCCGCTATGAACCGCCAAATCAATCGCGGTAAAATAAAGCCTTACAACCGTCACGAAATGATGGACGTGGTTTTGGTGGACGGCAAAGCTCGGGGCATCATTGCCCGAAACCTTGTCACTGGAGAAATCGAGCGGCATTCCGCCCACGCAGTGGTTTTGGCCTCCGGCGGATATGGAAATGTGTTTTTTCTTTCTACCAATGCTATGGGCAGTAATGTAATGGCGGCCTGGCGGGCACACCGTCGCGGCGCCTATTTCGCGAACCCCTGTTTTACGCAGATACATCCGACCTGTATTCCGGTTTCGGGGGATCACCAGTCCAAATTGACGCTGATGTCCGAATCCCTTCGGAACGATGGCCGTATTTGGGTGCCAAAGCGTAAAGAGGATGCCGAGGATATCCGGGCCGGAAAATTGAAACCCACGCAACTCAAAGAGGAAGATCGTGATTATTATCTGGAGCGTCGTTATCCCGCTTTCGGAAATTTAGTCCCTAGGGATGTAGCCTCCCGAGCCGCCAAAGAGCGTTGCGACGCCGGTTTTGGAGTCAATAAAACGGGAGAAGCGGTCTATTTGGATTTTGCATCCGCCATATACCGATACGGAAAAGAGGAAGCCCTTACCCACGGGAAAAAGGATGCCGATGACAAAACGATAATCAAACTCGGAAAAGCGGTCGTCGAGGCCAAATACGGAAACTTGTTTCAGATGTACGAAAAAATCGTTGATCAAAATCCCTACGAGACGCCGATGATGATCTATCCCGCAGTACATTATACTATGGGTGGTCTTTGGGTCGATTACAACCTGCAGACGACCATTGATGGATGCTACTGTATCGGCGAGGCGAACTTTAGCGATCATGGCGCCAATCGATTGGGAGCATCCGCTTTGATGCAAGGCTTGGCCGACGGATATTTCGTGCTGCCCTATACTATCGGCGATTACTTATCCGATGACATCCGTACGGGTGAGATATCCACAGATACCCCTGAATTCGACAGTGCCGAAAAGGAGGTCAAGGAACGTATCGAAAAATTGATGTCCGGCAGCGGCAAACATTCCGTGGATTATTACCATAAAAAATTGGGCCTTATCATGTGGAACAAATGCGGTATGAGCCGAAACGCCGAAGAACTGCAGGCGGCTATCGATGAAATCGCCGCGTTGAGAGAGGATTTCTGGGCCAATGTAAAAATTCCAGGAGAAGCCCATTCCATGAATTCCGAACTTGAAAAGGCCGGAAGGGTGGCCGATTTCCTCGAATTGGGCGAACTATTTGCGAAAGATGCGCTGACCCGCGACGAATCGTGCGGCGGACATTTCCGTGAAGAATATCAGACCAAGGAGGGAGAGGCTTTACGGGACGATGAGAATTTCAAATTCGTATCGGCCTGGGAGTACAAAGGAGAACCCAAGGATGCCGTGCTGCACAAAGAAGATTTAAAGTACGAAAATATTGAGCTGAAAACTCGATCGTATAAGTAAGTCGGCAAAGCAAATAGCCTGGATATCTGTTATGGTCTCACTCCACTGATGATCGTTAATGGAATCAGGCCAACATAAAAAAAAAGAAATGAAACTGAATCTAAAAATATGGCGTCAGAAAGATGCCAAGTCCAAAGGGGGAATGGTCGACTATACCATCAACGGTATCGAAGGCGATATGTCATTTTTGGAAATGATGGATGTTTTGAACGAAGAACTGATCAACAAGGGTGAGGACCCGGTGCAGTTCGACCATGATTGCCGCGAGGGAATCTGTGGGTCTTGCTCATTGCAGATTAATGGCGAACCACACGGTCCGGACCGTTTGGTCACCACCTGCCAGCTGCACATGCGCAAGTTCAACGACGGCGATACCATCGTCATCGAACCCTTTCGCGCAACCGCCTTCCCGGTAATTAAGGATTTGGTTATTGACCGTAGCGCTTTCGATAGAATTCAACAAGTCGGTGGATATGTTTCCGTCAACACCTCGGGAAATACGGTCGACGCCAACGCCACACCCATCGAAAAAGAGAACGCCGATGAATCGTTCTACGCGGCCACCTGCATCGGATGCGGGGCCTGTGTCGCGGCCTGTAAAAATGCGAGTGCCATGCTCTTCACCTCCGCAAAAGTATCCCAGTTCGCCTTGTTGCCCCAAGGCCAGGTAGAGGCCACCGAGCGCGTACGTAATATGGTACGCCAAATGGATCTCGAAGGTTTCGGCAACTGTACCAATACGGGTGCCTGCGAGGTAGAATGCCCGAAAGGAATATCCCTCGAGAACATCGCCCGAATGAACCGGGAGTATTTGGCAGCAAACCTCAAGGGTTAAGAAATACCCCGATTTGCCGAAAAATCTCTTGACGGCGATAGGGAATAGACTGAGAAAAATCCATTGTATTGGAAGTTGCATCCGGTCAAAAAACAAATTCAAAATCCAAAATACAAATCCCACACTCCCATCAAGGAGCTTGGGATTTTTTATTGGCACTAGCTTAACATCCTTTCTGCATCCTTCTTTTTATTTTCGGTTTATGCCTAAAAATTACTCCGAAGAGCGCATCATCGTCCCCCGTTTTAACGAAGAATCCGGATTCTACACTACCCCGAAACGCTCCAAGATTATGAGCAAAATCCGGGGCAAGAATACCAAGCCCGAACTGGCCTTCCGAAAAGCCCTTTACGCGGCGGGATACCGCTATCGTATCGACTACAAGAAGTTGATTGGCAAACCGGACATCCTCCTAAAAAAATATAAGACCGCCATTTTCATCGACGGGGAATATTGGCACGGGTATAATTGGGAAGAACGAAAACCCAAGGTTAAGACCAATCGCGAATTCTGGATTGCCAAAATAGAACGTAACATGCAGCGCGACCGTGAAGTTAACGCCGAACTGGAGCTTCTGGGATACAAGGTCTTTCGGTTTTGGGAAACGAAAGTCAAGAAAGAACTGGACACTTGTCTAGAAACTGTAATTAGCCACTTACAATCTACCGAAAAGAGTTAAAAACTACTGGCTTTCCGCACACTTGGGAAAGCTTTAACCCTTGCAACCCCTTATTTAATAGGCTATTAACGGAAATTCTGAATCCTGTTCCTTATATTAAGTAGTGAAATAAGTTATTAACTACTAAAGATAGAAAGACACATGAAGAGGATAGCAATATTAGCAACAAACGGATTTGAAGAAAGCGAACTAAAATCCCCAAAAGAAGCTATGGAAAAAGAAGGTTTTAAAGTGGATATAGTTAGTTTGCAATCCGGAGAAATAAAGGGATGGGCCGATGGAAATTGGTCGAACTCCTACAAAGTAGATAAGACAATTGACCAGGTGAAGGCCGAAGAATATAATGCGTTGATGCTTCCAGGCGGGGTGATAAACCCAGACAATTTAAGAAGAAATGAAAATGTACTTTTATTCGTACGTGACTTCTTTAAGCAAGAAAAGCCTGTAGCCGCCATTTGTCACGCATCATGGACACTCATTAGTGCTGACGTGGTGAAAGGACGTAAAATGACCAGCTTCCATTCCATTAAAGACGATTTGGTAAATGCCGGAGCGAATTGGGTAGATGAAGAAGTAGTAGTCGACCAAGGATTCGTAACCAGTAGAAATCCAAATGACTTACCCGCCTTTAACGCCAAATTGATTGAAGAAATCAAGGAAGGCAAGCATGAAGAACAACATGCCTAATTGATTAAAAGCTACCAAATCTAGAATCCCGACCCATGTGGTCGGGATTTTTTTATGGTTATAGGGTGAGCTTTGTAGGGAAATTGGTAATACACGGCATTTCTGCAATAATTTTTCGAAAAGGTACTGCACGCCATATCTGATCATTTGATAACAAATTCTTTTTTCTTTTTGGCTCCGTTCCCTTTCAGTTCGACGCTGTATTTTCCCTTGGGCAAATAGGTCTTGCCGTCGTCGGCTTCTTCAAGTTCGGTCTTGTTCTTTTTTAAGTAGGATGTCTTTCCTGCCTTTGAGAAGGCCACATCGTAAGATAATATATTCAGTCCCTTATCGGCCTTGATTTCGGTGGAGCTTACTTCGACACCATCTTCGGATGTAATTTTGGCCGAAAAATCGTCTGCTGTCGAACTATAGAAAACGACATTCAATCCGGGAGTATCCGCTTTGCGCCAGGAGTAGGATGGTGTTCCCCAGTTTTCGGAATGTGCGATGCTATCCAGCTCAAAAACATGCACATCTTTTTTCATCGTTTCCGGGATCATTTTTTGTAAAGGTGAAATATCGGCCTTGTAAATGCTGCGGCCATGGGTGCCGACCAAAAGATGTTTGGCCTTAGGTTGAATGACGGCATCGTGTACCGCGACATTTGGCATTCCGTTTTGGAAGGCTTCCCAAGAACTGCCTTGGTCGAATGATACGAAAAGGCCATTGTCGGTGCCGGCGAACAGTAGGCTTTCGTTCTCTGGGTCTTCGAGGATGACGTTTACGGGCGAAGCGGGAATGTTGCCGGCGATGTTTTTCCAGGTCTTTCCGTAATCGTCGCTTTTAAAGATGTAGGGCGTGAAATCATCCCAGCGATAGCCGTTGAGACTCGCGTAGACCCTTTCTTTTTTATGTTGGGATGCCACGACCCGGCTGACCCAAAGAGGGAATTTAGCGTTGGGGCCGACCGAGTGGCTCTCAGCACTTCGATTGTTTTTCGCAGTTAAATCGATCGCCTGTCCTGTTGAGTTCGCCGGGCCGGCACTTTGTCCCTTGGAGTCTTCTCTAGCTTTAGAATCGGCTTTCTTATCTTGTTGGCTTGCACCTGATGGATTCGTGTCCGGCAATTCAATATTCCCGCCAATCTCTTCCCAATCGCTGCCGCCATCCTTGGAAACATAGATCAGTCCGTCGTCGCTTCCGGTGTAGAGCAAACCGAACGAAAAGGGGGATTCGGAAATGGTGGTCAGGGTGCCGTAAGCCACATTTCCTTTTTTGCCACCTTGGGTGAGATCAGCGGAAATCGCTACCCACTCATCGCCTTGGTTCATGGAACGGTGCAATTTGTTGCTTCCTAAATAGAGAATATCCTGATTGTGGGGCGAAAGCAAAATGGGCGTTTGCCAGTTAAAGCGGTAAGGCGTTTCGCCCAGTTCATGCTTCGGTTGGATGTATTCCGAGGCTTCTTTGTCGACATCCAAGCGATAGTAATTCCCGAATTGGTATCCGGTGTAGACGGTGCTCGCGTCTCGGCTGTCGATTTGCACCTGCATACCGTCGCCGCCCATAATCATTTCCCAAGGATACTGGCCAGACTGGTGCCATTCCGAATTTTCCTCGGCGTTGTGGGGGCCTTTCCATACGCCATTATCCTGCAATCCGCCGTAAACGTTATAGGGTTCTTCATTATCCACAGTGATGGCATAGAATTGTCCGACGGAAGGGGAGTTGCATTTAATCCAATGCTCGCCGTCGTCGTATGAGATATTGATGCCCCCGTCGTTGCCGTTGATTAGATGTCCGGGTCGGTTCGGATTGACCCAGAGGGCGTGGTGGTCTGCGTGCACATTATCGCCATTAATTGAAGTATAGGTCTTGCCGCCGTCATCGGATTTGATGATCGGTACCCCGCCGAGGTAGATTTTTTTCACGTCGTTGGGATCGACCCTTATTTCCCCAAAATAGTATCCGTAGCTGTAAAACAGGTCGTCGATATACTCCTCGTTCTGTTTCGTCCAAGTCTTTCCGGCATCATCACTGCGATAGACTTCCGCTCCGATGACGGGGGTGTCGAAAAGCATCGAATTGGCATCCTGTAAATATTTGGCGAGGTCGACCGGTTGCACGGCATCGCTGCGCACCATCTGCTTGACGTTTTCGGCCCGGTATTTCTCTTGAAAGCCATTGGTTTTTAGGAAATCATTCAGTTTTTTGTCTTCAATTTTCAGCAAATCGGCCTTGGACATGGACTTAAAATCATCCTTTTCGAGAGCATCGGATTTTTTTCTCGATTCCTCGGATTTCTCCCTTCGGTTTTGGTTGTCATGTACGGCATAGACCGTGTTTTCATCATAGACTGCGAGTCCAATTCGGCCTACACCATCCCCGGTCGGGAAACCGCTTTCCAGGGTGGATATTTTATCCCAAGAACTTCCGCCATCCTTACTTTTATAGATACCGGATGCCGCGCCGTCACCCGTAAAATCCCAGGCCTTTCTATCCTTTTCCCACGCCGTGGCGTACATCAGCTGAAAGTTGCCCGGGGCTTGGGCCACATCTATGATTCCCGCTTTGTTGCTCACAAAAAGAGTCTTTTTCCAACTTTTTCCTCCGTCTTCGGTTTTATAGACACCGCGCTCTTCGTTCGGGGAATATAGATGTCCCGTCACGCCCACTACAACTTCGTTGGGATTATCTGGGTTCAATAGGATGCGCCCGATATGATGCGAATCGGGCAATCCCATATTCTGCCAAGTTTCGCCCTTGTCGGTGGATTTCAAAATACCGATGCCTGCATAGGATGATCTCGAGGCGTTATTTTCACCCGTGCCGACCCAAATAGTGCCAGCTTTCCAATCGACTGCGATGTCGCCGACGTTCTGGGTGTTCGAGTTGTCGAAAACCGGGGTGAAGGAAGTACCATTATTGTCGGTGTACCAGAGTCCGCCCGACGCATAGCCCACGTAAAATTCGATGGTGTTTTCGGGATTAACGTCCACATCGACCACCCGACCGCTCATCACCGTGGGACCTATATTCTTCAGGGAGATGTTCTTGACCAGGGAACTTTGTTCCATTTTCTCTTTCTGCTCGAGGGCGGATTCAATTTCTTGGGGGCCGGTCGGGGCCAGTTGTGGATACCCTAAAACCATAACCATAAGTGCGGCAAAGAGGAAGACTCTGTTCATTTGGGTGGAAATTTGATTTCGGAAAGTTACTAAAACTTGTCCGATTCCCTTTTACTATTGAAGATATTGGCGATTGACATCGGCTGCTGAAAAACATAATCGCTATAGTAAATCTCAATTTTTAAATTCTAAAATTGTATAACAACTTGAAATTTTGTTAATTTATCGTCAATTAACCAACCTAGTTTTAGGCCCCGAAGGTTTTAATGAATCTTTGGGGTCTTTTTTTTGGTTCCTCTCAGACCCTCTTCCTATTTTTGGAAAAACCCTTATTCCTTTATGAAATACGATCAGATTCCGAATTCCCTCTTTAAAAAGAACCGTAAAAAGTTCATGGCCCAGATGAAGCCGAAGAGCATTGCGATTTTCAATTCCAACGACATATATCCCATCAGCGCCGATAGCGTTATGCCTTTTGAGCAGCATCGGGATATCTTCTACCTAAGCGGTGCCGATCAAGAGGAAACCATCCTATTACTTTTTCCCGATGCCATGGATGGAAAACACAGAGAAATCCTTTTCGTCCGCGAGACCAACGACCATATTGCGGTCTGGGAAGGCGAAAAGCTGACTAAGAAAAAGGCCACGGAGGTATCCGGTATCGAGACTATTTATTGGTTGAAGCAATTCGACTCCGTGTTTTTCGACCTGATGACCGAGGCCGATACCATTTACTTAAACACCAACGAACACTATCGCCAAGCGGTTGAGACCCAGACGCGCGAAGCCCGTTTTATAGAGGAGTGCAAACGGAAATTCCCCGCCCACCAAGTAGCCAAAAGCAATCCCATTTTACAGGAAATTCGCGGTATCAAAGAGCCCGAGGAAATCGAGCTGATGCAAACCGCTTGCAACATTACCGAGAAAGGCTTTCGGCGGGTTTTGGATTTCGTCAAACCCGGAGTCTGGGAATACGAAATCGAAGCCGAGCTGCTGCATCAGTTCGTGCGCAATCGCTCGAAAGGATTTGCCTACCCGCCCATCATCGCCTCCGGAAACAATGCCAATGTGCTACATTATCTCGAAAATAACTCCCAATGCCAAGACGGGGAGCTGATCTTGATGGATACTGCGGCCGAATACGCTAATTACTCCAGCGACCTAACCCGCACCATTCCGGTCAACGGCAAGTTTACCGCGCGTCAAAAGGAGGTCTACGAGGCCGTACTCCGCGTCAAAAAGGAGGCTACAAAAATGTTGGTGCCCGGCACGCTATGGAAGGAGTACCACAAAGAAGTCGGCAAAATCATGACCTCCGAACTTCGAGGCCTGGGCTTGCTCGACAAAGCCGACATACAAAACCAAACCGAGGACCAGCCCGCCTATAAAAAATACTTTATGCACGGCACCAGCCACCACATCGGTCTCAACACCCACGACTACGGCGCGCTAAAAACTCCCATGAAAGCCAACATGGTCTTTACCGTCGAGCCGGGCATCTACATTCCCGATGAGGACTTCGGTATTAGGCTAGAAGACGATGTCGTTATTCAAGAGAGCGGCGATCCAATCAATTTGATGGAGTCAATTCCGATTGAAGTGGAGGAGATTGAAGAGTCGATGAACGAATAATTTCCCATTTTGTTTTTGAAACCAATGATTCCGTAACCGCTGAGCTCTTTATACTAAGATGCCCGTTCCGAAACATTTAACTTGGCAAGTCATTCGTTTTTCTTTTAAACAAATTGACAAGTATGAAAACCAAAATTGCCGGCAAAACCCACCCCATGCTAAAACTGTTCAGAGGGATATAGGAAGGCAGGGCGCCAAGCCAATCCGCAAGTCCGATACTGCCTAAAAAATCGGGAATGCTGAAGATGACGGTGGTCAGCACCACCGCCCGAAACACCTTCGCCGGGGCAAACCGCTCCGGCACTACGTTCAATAAAATCAAAACAATCGTAATCGGGTAGATGAACATCAGCGCGGGCAGTGCGACCGCAATGATATATCCCACATCGAACTGGCCCATCGCGATACCTAATATACATCCGACAACGGCGGTAATTAGATAGGCGGGTTGCGAATTGTTGAAACGTTCTTTTATGAAATCCGCCGTTCCGGTGACGATGCCGACGGCGGTGGTGAAGCAGGCCAAGCTGACCAGAACGCCTAGAAACAGGTTGGCGGTGTTTCCCAAGGTTTTGATGCTGATACCGTTCAGTAGCGTGGTGCGGGAAATATCGGTGTCGAAATCCCCGTGCATCAGGGCTCCCGTCAAGATGAGTCCTGCGTAGATGAGGAAGAGGCCTAGGCCTGCCAACCATCCGGCGCGGCGTATCAGACTTTTTTTATCTTCGTAATTGGCATCTTTGTTTTTTAGATTGATGGAGATGATAATCACTCCCCCAACCACCACGGCCCCGATGGCATCGAAGGTCTGGTATCCTTCTAAAATCCCATCCGAAAAGGGACTGGCGAAAAGGGTATCCCCAAAATCGAAAGGATAGTCGAACAGCGCGGTCGAGATAATCAGTAATAGGATAAGGATGATGGCTGGCGTGAGCAACTTCCCGAGGACATCCAAAATTTTGGAGCGGTTGATGACGAAAACGAAGACCAAGGCGAAGTAAATGACGCTGGTCCACAAGGATGGTGTATCGAAAAAAGGCTGCACCGCCATTTCGTGGGTTACGGATGCCGTGCGTGGGGAGGGCAGGGCAATCGAGATGGCATATATAATAAAGGAGTAGACCAAACTGAAGGTCGGCGACACTTTCTTGCCGAAGTCGAAGATAGTTCCCTGTAATTTCGCGTGGGACAGAATCCCGAGAATGGGAATCAGCACTGCGGATAAGCAAAATCCCAATACGACCAGCCACCAGAGTCCGCCTGCCCGGAAGCCTAACAACGGGGGTAAGATGAGGTTACCCGCCCCGAAGAAAAGGGAAAAAAGGGCAAAGGCTGTAACGAGAGTTTCCTTGGTTTTGGTCATCCGGATTGGCAACAGTTTTTTGATATTCTCGCAAGATAGTGGAAAATCATTATCGTGTATCCATGCTGTACGCCTAGAAAATTTTGGCATATATATCGGACTCGACAACGAACATCATCCGCGCGCATCCTCTAAAGCAATCTCAGATTTTATTTTGATTACGTGTAAACACTCAAAATGCATTCATCCTTTATAAATGAACATTGGTTTCCCAAGGCGAACATCCCTCCGAAATTATCCAAGGCCCGATTTAAATGACTCATATTATCTTCAGCTAGCCCTCAAAATCCTGCCGTTCATCGAAAAAGATGTAGTTCGTCGAAAAAACGGGCCATTGGCGAAAGGCTGTCCAATAATTTGAGAGGGGTTGCCGTTCATGTAATATAAGCGTCGTAAGAAAGCGCTTTTCACCCAAATCTTGAATGACGCATCAGCGGTTTCCCAAAGCCGGGGATGTTTTAAAACCTACGACCATGAAAAAACTGTTCTGCACCCTTTTCGGCCACCATTACACGGTTTCCAAAAAAGTGACCCACCATATCAAAGAATACAAGTGCATTCACTGCAACAAACAGATGACCACCGATGTCAGCGGCAATCTTTCGACCCTGACACCTGAATTAGAGGACATCAATAAAACCTTGGAAAATATTTTCCAGAAAAGACATAGGGCCGCGCAACAAGCCGCCTAACTATGCTTTGGCACCGAAATCCCGCTCCGTAACGGTATGGGATTTTCAAAAGTATTCCCGGGACCAAGTCCGCAACCTCGTTCTCCACTGTCGTTTGCCCCACAACAGTAAAGTTTAGGTTAGCCCTTGGTTCTTGGGAATTTTTTGTTTTCGGCCCTCTTCCAGACCAGCAATCGCATTTTTCTAAGGCGGTGTTTGAGCTCTAAATATTTTACGCCTCTTACTGGCTAAGCAATCTCCCAATTAGAGATTATTTACTCCCCAATCCTTTCAAAATTCGAGATAATCTTGGCGCAAACCGTATTGATTTTGGCACCCGGCAGGTCGTGGCCCATATTTTCGACCCAAAGACTGTCTGCATTTGGGATAATACGCGCTAATTTTTTACCATGTTCGATGGGAATGACTGGGTCCTGAACCCCGTGAATAATCAGGGTCGGGAGCTCCAATTCCTTTAGGACCTCGATTCGTGATTCGGATGCTTGAATCGCCACGTAATGATGCCGCGCCGCCATTAGATTGAAGCCATCTCGCTTTTCGAGATTGTACAGTGCCGTTTCGGCCATGGTCTCGACGTCAATTTCTCCGGAAGCCTCACCCATTAGGATTTTCTTCTGTACAATCTGGCGTTTTATTTGTCCTTTTTTGCTTCCCAGAAAGCCGTGATTTAGTACCGCACTGATCATTTTGGGCAGCACTTCATCCGACAGGGGCGGCAATTCGGGGTCTGAAACATCGCCAGAGGACATCATC
>JBAUIP010000034.1:0-6811 GCA_049683055.1 Pricia sp. | reverse complement strand
CATCGACGATAACTGTCAGTTCTCCGCTTTTAAGATAGAAGCCTTCGTCTTCCCTGGAGTGAACGTGAACGGGAGGTCCGGAATCGCCTGCGGGAATGGTAGTTTTACTCAAAAAGTATTTGCCGTTGGTCTCTTTTCCTGTGGCGATAAACGTCAGTCCGAAAAACTTTTCCTGTAAGTTATTGGTTTTCATGACAATTATCCCGTTTGATACGATTTAAAGCACTCCATTCTATGATTCCACGGTGTCCATATTCATTGAGGTCAGAATTCGCTCTCTGCTTCTAAGCAAATAGTTTCGGAACAGTTAAAACCTCCAATGAAAAACGCTTTGACTCCCAAAGGTAAAAAAGCAAAGCTACAATCAATGCAAATTGTTGTTACGCCTCTTTCGAAAATATCAATGTGGAGCAATTCCCCCCGAATCCGAACGAATTCGAAAGCACATTCCGTAAGGGTTTTTCGGTGACCTCGGTTATAGGGGTCAAATCGAATTCCTTCATTGGATTTTGATAGTTGAGGTTCGGAAAAACCATGTTGTTTTGGAGTGCAAGCACCGAGTAGACCGCTTCCACGCCGCCCGCCGCCGCTAAAGTATGGCCGGTGAAGGCTTTGGTGGAGCTGAAAGCAGGGACCTGGCCGCTACCTTTGGCGTTGTCAGCTTCTTCGAACAATCGAATAAGGGCCCGACCTTCGGACAAATCGTTATTGGGCGTCGCCGTACCGTGGGCGTTGACATAATCGATTTCGGAGGGGCGTATCCCAGCTACTCTTAAGGCTTTTTCCATGGCCAAAACGGCGCCGTCACCGTGTTCGGAGGATGCGGTCTGGTGATAGGCATCGTTAGCATTGCCGTAGCCGGTGACATATCCGAGCACTTTTTTATCACCCTTCTGTACCATCTCTTCGGATTCCAATACCAAATATGCGGCGGCTTCTCCTAAGTTCAGGCCCTTCCGCTCGTCGTCAAAAGGAGCGTTGTAGGTATCCGATAAAATCAAAAGGGTCTTAAAGCCGTTGATGGTAAATTTGGATAGACAGTCCGTACCGCCGACGATAGCACGGTCGAGCTGACCGGATTTGATCATCCGTGCGCCCAGCATGATAGCGTTGGCCGCCGAGGAACAAGCGGTGCTGACGGTGGTTACGAAACTTTCCTCAAGGCCCAGATGGGCGGCTATTTTATTGGTGGAATCTCCGGCATGCAGTCCGGTAATGTGCTGTCGAACCTCGGGCCGGTCGAAATAGTCGTAGAAATACTGTTCGGATTTGTCCATCCCCCCAACGGTGGTGCCGGAAATAAATGCGGTTCGAGCATCGTTGATATCAGTGATTCCCGCATTGAAAATGGCTTCCCTGGCGGCGGTGCATCCTATTAAAACGGTACGGGAGACTTGATCAGTAGAAAATTCTAGCTGCTTTTCCAACTCTTCGTTGGTCAGGGCGATTTCACCGACCATGATTTCATCCTTATGAATCGTTTCGATTTGAGTTATCCTCGAGATTCCCTTTTTGCCGGCAACTAACGAAGCGTAGTTTTCCGCGACATTGTTTCCAATGGCCGAAATGATGCCCATTCCCGTTATCGCTACGCCTTTGGTCATTGTTTCGTTCGGAAAGTTTCTGCCTTCACCGGCTCCGGTGCTCCTTGATATATCCGGCCATGGTCTCGACCGATTCAAAAATATCCCGCCCCTGCTTGGGGTCGGCCAATTTGATGCCGTAATCTTTGTCAAGCATGACGATCAGTTCGAGGGCGTCGATGGAATCGAGTCCGAGGCCTTCGCCAAAAAGCGGGTCGGTATCCTGGATTTCCTCGACGGCCACATCCTCCAGATTCAATTGCTCTATGATCTTTTCCTTCAATTCTTGTTTCAACTCGCTCATGGGGTCTGATATAATTCGGTTATTTCTTGTTCGGTATGCGGAATATTTCCGGTGGGTGACACGAGATAGAGAAAAGCCTCGTAATGATTTTCATCGACATCGACCCATCCGCAAAGCACCTCGTCAGCTTTCCCCGTGTCCAATAAACTCTCGGCATAATCCTTTAGAAACCCCGCATTGAACGCGTCAAAGATAAAAAAACTATTCTCGGAACGCAGCCGATGCCGAATGCTAATTTCGCCGATGCAAATGTTGGGCAGGGTATACACGAAAACGGCGGGACTCGGGTAAAAATTGTGCAGATCGGAGATGGATTCCTGGTATTTTCGGTCGGTATCAAGACTCGACGCCCGATTGGATAGTACGATGGCCGTGTTTTGGTTTTCCGGGGATGATTCTATAGAGGATGATTCACCCGAGGATGTGTCCCCTTCGGATGGTTTTGAGAAGGCTGATTTTTCTCTGGATGCTTTCCCCAAGTATGCTTTTTCAAAGGATGTCGCGGGCGTCTTCAATAAAACTTCTGCCGCCATAAAAGCCAGTTTGCTAAGGCGGTCCATCTTAAAGAATTTGGAATAGTCGATTTCGAAATGTTGATAGGCCGATTTGAGGAAGGATGCCAGGTCGGGGGATACCATTTTAAAAAGTACGTCTCCATCAAGTTGGATGGCCTCTTCCTTGATATGGCAGTAGTTTTTTATGTAAAATGGTTGATCCACAAAAGGATTTCTAAGGTATTTATGTAAACAATCACCAATCAGGATGACAGTTTCTTGAATTTTGCCTTCCCTCGCTAAGTTAGGTTACGCTTTTTTGCACACGAACATAGTATGGAATTCCCCCACCGGAAAATCTTCCTCGAGCAACAGTCCCGCCTTAGCGACCAGCTCCTCAAACTCGGTCGCCTTATACATCTTGCTATTGCCATTGGCAATGGCCGTAAAATAAAGGGAGGTCGCCTCAAGGGTAAACCGGGCGTTGTCGAATTTTTGCCGATCGGTGAAGGTCTCGATGATGATAAGTTCGGTGTCGTCGTCCATCGATTGCACACAAGTTTTTAGGATTTTCAGGATTTCCTCCTTGGAAAAACAATCCAGAAACTGGCTCATCCAAATCGTGTCGGCCCTGTCGTGAATCTTTGGGTTTTTGGAGAGCCAATCGATTTCCTGTCCCGAGATGCGTTTCTCGAAACCTTTGTCTTTAGCGTTGGCCAAGGCTTTTGCCAACTGGCCCGGAAGGTCGAAAATCTTCACATTTACCTCGGAATCATACTGGCAGCAGAGCACTGCAAACTTGCCCGTATTTCCTCCAATGTCGAATAATGTCTTCGGCTTATGGCGGAATACCAAGGGCAGCGCCTCCCCAAAAATCTCGTCGGAGTAATAATGATCGAACTCGAACCATGATTTTTGAACGTGCGGAGGCAGTTGCGACAAACCTTCGTACACGGTAGGCCAGGGCCCTAACTCTTTCAATCCGCTGGGTTCGCCTTTTTCGATAGCTTCATGGAGGTGAAAAAGCCCTTGATAGCAGACGTCATGGGTGAAATTAAGGTTCGCCTCCGTCATTTTGTTGTAGTTCAGAAAATATCCAATTTTGGTCAGTTCATATCGGCCATCCTCATTTTTCTCGACGATATCGGAACTTTCGGCAATTTCGAGCAACACGCTTAATCCGTATTCACTGATGGACAGGGCTTGGGACAAGTTCTCGAGTGTCACTCCCTTATCAGACCCTTCATCGAACAGATAATCCAAAACGCCCAGTTTGCGTAGCGATACCGTGGTTTGGAAGACGAACGGGGCAAAAGCGATTTTTTGCGCTTCCTCCAAAGCTTCGATGGCTTTTATCCTTTTTTTCGGCATACTATCCTTCAATTCATGATGGGTTCCGGGTTCCGGCCTGCAAAGTTAGGGATTGTAGGGCAATTAGGAAACCGATTGGCTTCCACGGTGACTTTTGAGGATAGTAGCCATCCTACAATCGATAGACACCAAAACCGGTCCGAAGGTTTGGGGATGACAGTTCCTAGTCATGAAAGACCCAGTAAAATTGTATAACAACTTGTTATTCCCTATATTTATCCTTTAGATAATCAAGACAATGAAGACATCCAAAATACAGACGGCATTTCGTTTCGATGAGGAACTTCTCGAACTGGTAAAGGAGAAGGCGAAAGCCCAGCGCCGAAGCCTGAACAATTATATAGAGGGATTACTTTATAAGGATGTGGGAAACATCCCCAATGAAGAAACGAAAAAGGCCATTGAGGAAGCAAGAAGTGGTAAGAATTTGGAGAGAATCGATGATTTGGAAAGTTGGCTGGATAACTTGTAGGTTATGTATTATCTAGATTTTACGACCAAGTTCAAGAAGGACCTCAAAAGAATTAAAAAGAACCAAAAGGATTATGCACTTGCCGTAGGCGTGCTAAAAATTCTGGAAAAACAAGGGGTCTCGGGAATTGCCAAAATCATGAAGCCGCATCGATTGAAAGGAAATTATAAGGATAATTGGGAGTGCCATATCAAGCCAGATTTGCTGATTATTTGGCTTCAAATTGAGTCACCGAAAGTAGTCAAATTGGTGAGAATTGGGTCTCATTCCGATTTGTTCAAATAATGAATGACTCGGACTAATTTCTGCAAACTTTCGCCGAAATTCATCCTCGAACTGGGAGAACGATTTAGAAATATATCTATGTTATTTTGTTGAACACCGCCAAGATATTGCCTTTCCGAACCAAGTAACTAATTTAAATTCATGTACAAGCCCATCCACTTCGAGTGGTTGACAGCTTGATTTAAGCAAATTCTTTACTATCAATCTTATTATACTTTTCGAAATACCGCCGCCGTGTTGCTACCCCCGAACCCCGAAGCCGTTTTTAGGAAGATATCCATTGTTTTTGGAGTTGTCGTTTCGATGATGTTGAGCGGTTGGGAAACGCCCAATTCCCGAAATCCTTTGCAGGCGAACAGGGTATTTCGCCATAGGGAATGCATGCCGATGATGGTCTCGAGCAGGCCCGATGCACCGAGGGTATGCCCGAAATATCCTTTTAGGCTGTTTAGCGGAGCCTGCTGCAGCCCCACGCGGTTGAAGGCGATTGCCTCCATCTCGTCGTTGAACTGGGTTGCAGTACCATGGGCGGACAGGTAATCGATATCTTCGGGGGATAGTTGGGCTTCCCGCAAGGCCGAGGTAACACTTTGGAAAAGTCCCTCACCCGTACGTGATGGGCCAGAAATATGGTTGGCGTCGTTGCAGGATGCCTCCCCCAAAATCTCTACGGATTCGTCTACCAACCGATTTTTATCATTTGTGACCAAAACGCTGGTAGTGACCTCCCCGATGTTGATGCCGGAACGAGTCTTGCAGTAGGGCCGGCATGGGCCGTCGCTCAATGCCTGAAACGAATTGAACCCGGAGAGGATAAACGGAGTGACCAAATCACCGGCCACAACAAGAACATGGTCGTATTTGTCCTGTCGAATCAATCGTTTGGCGACAGCAAGCGCCAGCACACCGGAAACACAGGCGTTGGAAAGTACCACAACATCCGTCTCAAATCCGAAATGGTTCTTAAGTTGAACGCCCAAGGCGGACAAATAGGCTCGTTCTTTAGGAAATTGGCTGTCCGCCTCCAAAACGTCGATATTCCCCTTTGTCGTGGAAACTATCAGTCCCACTCGGTCGGTCAGTTCGATTCGGGCCGCCGCGAGGACTTTGTTTAACGATACCGACATCATTTTTTCCAAGCGGGTGAAGCGGATTATTTTCCTCTTATCCAGTTTTTCAAACGCAGCGTTCAGCGCATCCTCAGAAATCATGGAAGAATAAAAGGGGCGATCAAGTATGCTCATATCCTCGACTAACTGTAGGCCGGAAATTTCCGCAGAAATAGCATCCACCACGGTCGCACTGTCGAAACCGAGCGAAGAAACGATGTTGTTATGCGATAGGTAGACACTATTCATCCAACAGTCCCATTTTGATTTTCCATTCCCTGAAAAAATCGGGCATGATTAACGACAGCTCCCCGCCCAGTTCGACGAAAACTTGTACGGTCTCGCCGGTGCAGACCACTTTTCCGGTGCTGTTCATGATTTCGTACCTGAAAATCAGCTTGGCCGCCGGCGAATCGATGTAGGTGGTCTTGATGGTAACCACATCCCCGTAGCCTAAAGGTAGTTTGTGTTCACACTTCGAAGAAACGATCGGGGTCGAGAAATGGTTCGCTTTCTGGTCGAGGTACGAAATACCGTGATGGCGTCCGAAGGCTTCTCGCCCATCCTCAAAAAACTGGATGTAGTTGCCGTGCCAGACAATCCCCAAGGGGTCGCATTCCGAGAACCGCACACGGATTTCACTGGTATGGCTGATGCTCTTTTTCATGGTGCAAAAATAACGAAATGATATGGGCTTGACGCGCAGCAAGAGGGAATCAGGCCGATTGGCCCCACCGACAATTGAAGATGCCGGCAGAAGGGTGGGCAGAAAAACCGATGCGATGGTTTTCGGCACAAGACAAATTCCTTTCACTTATCTGCCTTATTTTCAAACCGCATTTCTTCGCCTATCGTAGAAAATGGCCGCCGCCGTGGTAATCAGGAAAAACAATAACAATAAACCGATTTCAGGCAAAAGCTCCGCGATGACCACGTTTCTCAGGAAAACGTCATAAAAAGCGTTCAGCCCCCAGTTCATGGGCGAAATTTTCGATAGCGTTTGCATAAATTCCGGCATGGCGAACACGGGTATCCAGACTCCCCCCATTGCGGCCAGTATTACGACGAAGGTGGCGCCAAAAGGGGCGGACTGTTCTTGTGTTTTGGCGATGGTGCCAAGTAGAAGCCCCAGCCCGACGGCGGCGAGACCCGCGAAAAAGGCTACTAAAAAGAGTAGGGGAAGTCGTCCGGAC
>JBAUIP010000033.1:0-1688 GCA_049683055.1 Pricia sp. | reverse complement strand
TTTGATACATGGCGCACACCAGTCGGAACCGGAAAATACAAGAAGGATGGCCTTATCGTTCCCTGCCGCTTCGTTTTGGGCATCCGCATAACTTTCCTTCCACTCTTGGGCGAAAAGGCTGGGTGCGGATAGCAGGAGCAAAACGTAGAGATACTTTTTCATATCAGCCGTTAGGACATATTCAATGCCACTTATTCGAATACTCGAAGTACGGAGCCCGAGACTTCGGTATTAAAGATTTTTAGGGACTTCGCCGGTTGGCTGTCCACTTGGTTCAAAGGGCTTCCATCCATCTCGAATCGGGATCCGTGTACGCCGCAATAAAAAATGCCGCCGTCTTCGTTGCGGAATTCGACCTCCTCGTAGCCTTGATGGCTACAGACCTGACTTGCAGCAACAAAATTTCCATCAAGATTTTTTACGATTACAATCAGATTTTTGAAGATAAATCCCCCATTGGCAGATAGTCTTTGCCCTTCGGAAGATTCCAAATCTATGGTAAAATCGACGCCGGTAGGGACGGAAGTATTACCGCCATCCTCGGAATCATCGCTTGAGCAAGCGTGGAGACACGGAAAGCTTATGGCAAATGCCGCACTGGCACCAAGACTCTTGAGAAATTCTTTTCTTTGCATAGCATACACATAATAAGGTATATACCAAACGCAGAAAATGTAGGAAAAGTATGAGTCAATACGTGAAGGAGCCGAATTCGCTTTGGATGGTCAGTTTTTTGAGGGGATTTTCCTTGACCCTACCCACTACCCGAGCGTCGACCCCGAAGCCCTCCGATATCGAAATCAAATCGTCGGCAATGGCCGAATCTACGTACAGTTCCAGTCGGTGCCCGCAGTTGAATACTTGATACATTTCCTTCCAATCCGTACCCGATTGCTCCTGGATCAATTGGAACAGGGGCGGTACAGGAAAAAGGTTGTCCTTAATCACATGAAGATTCTCGATAAAATGTAGAATTTTGGTCTGCGCCCCACCGCTACAGTGCACCATACCGTGGATGTCTTTGGATGTATATTTTGAAAGGATTTTCTTGACGATAGGGGCATAGGTACGGGTCGGGGACAAGACCAGTTTACCGGCATTCAGGGGCGAGCCCTTGACGGTATCCGTCAGTGTTGATGTTCCGGAATAAACCAACTCCTCGGGAACGGATGCGTCATAGCTTTCCGGATACTTTTCGGACAGATATTTTGAAAAGACATCATGACGGGCAGAAGTCAATCCGTTGCTACCCATGCCCCCATTATACTCCTTTTCGTACTTCGCTTGTCCGAAGGACGCCAGTCCAACAATCACGTCTCCTGCCTTGATGTTGGCATTATCGATGACATCGGCCCGCTTCATACGCGCGGTGACGGTGGAATCGACGATGATGGTTCGCACAAGATCGCCCACATCGGCGGTCTCGCCTCCGGTCGAGCGGATAGTAATTCCGTGTTCCGCCAAATCGGAAATCAGTTCCTCGGTGCCGTTGATGATAGCGGAAATGACTTCACCGGGAATCAGATTCTTGTTGCGCCCGATGGTCGATGACAGCATAATATTGTCCGTCGCGCCGACACAGATCAAATCGTCGATGTTCATAATCAAGGCATCTTGGGCGATACCCTTCCAAACGGAAATATCACCGGTTTCCTTCCAGTACATATAGGCCAAAGAGGACTTGGTAC
>JBAUIP010000032.1:0-5688 GCA_049683055.1 Pricia sp. | reverse complement strand
GCACCAAGGTCTCGAAACTGCCGCTCTGCAATCGAAAATGCTGGTTCTCAAAATCCCGAGGAGCCTTGCAGAGGTTAATAATGCCGTCGCGGAAACAGTGTCCGTCCTGTAAGAGCAGTACATCGGTAATGTCAAGGTCCTTGGGGGAAATTTTTTCTGACGCTGCCAAACGGTGATTCCTGGGAACATAACCCACAAAGGGTTCGTAGTAGAGGGGCCGTTCTTTAATGAACTCAGTTTCTAACGGGGTTGCGGCGATGGCGGCATCCAAATGACCGTCCTTAAGATTTTGGATGAGGTTTTCGGTATTCTGCTCCTTGATAATCAAGTTGACCTTCGGGTATTTGGTAATGAAGGTCTTTAAGAACATCGGTAGCAGGGTCGGCATTACCGTGGGGATGATTCCCAGCACGAAGTCCCCTCCGATAAAGCCTTTTTCTTGGTCGACGACATCCTGAATTCGATGCGCCTCGTTGACGATACGTTTCGCTTGGGCCACGATTTTTTTACCCACCTCGGTAACGGCAATTGGCTTCTTGCCGCGGTCGAAAATGCGGATTTCCAGTTCATCCTCCAACTTTTGCACCTGCATGCTCAGTGTAGGCTGGGTGACAAAACTTTTTTCGGCGGCCAAGGTAAAGTTTCGGTACTCGGCAACGGCCAGTACGTACTGCAGTTGGGTAATCGTCATAGGGCGAAAGGTTCAACCCGTAAAATTAAGCAAACTATCGACAAAGACTATCGTTTTGAAGAATTACGATAGTTATTTCCCCAAGAGCGCATCCATTCCCGGTATATCGGGCATCCCCTCTTTGGCGACTGCCGCGAGTTCCGCTTCGTTCACCTCAGTGGCCTTCGCGATAGCCTTGTTCAGGGTCAGAATCAGGTAATCTTCCAACTGTTCCTTATCTTCTAGCAGACTATCATCGATGTTTATTTCCTTCACTTGCCGATTGGCCGTAATCGTCACTTTGACAAGGCCTTCCGGCGAGCTTTCATCCAACATCACGGTATCCATCCTTTTTTTGGTGGCAGCCACTTTTTCTTGGGTTTCCTTGAGTTTCCCCATCATTCCCATCATATCTCCGAACATAATTCTTTTTTAGCGTTTGTATCTCCAAAATTACTAAATTGTCGGCTCTTTGCCGCTATCCGTTCGGCTTAAAAAGAGCGGTCCAAATACCTGTATGATGAAACATCTTGTGAAAAAAGCAATCCTATTTATCTCATGCCTTACCTTTGCGTCCGTAAGCCATGGTCAAGAAAAAAAGATGAAAGAAGTCAATGTTCCCGTTGCGGATACGACGGAGGTCAGCGCTCCCGTTGCCGAAAAAATCCCAGAAAAACTGGAAAAGCACGACGATGTTCGGGTGGATGATTACTATTGGATGAAGGATAGGGACAACCCCAAGGTCATCGCGCATCTGGAGGCGGAAAATGAATATTATAACAGCCTGACGGCGCATACCAAAACCTTTCTGGATTCCCTTTTCCGGGAAATGAAATCCCGTTTAAAGGAGGATGACGAATCGGTTCCTTATAAAGAGAACGGATATTGGTACATTACTCGCTATGAGACGGGTAAGGAATATCCTATATACTCGCGTAAGAAGGAAACTTTGGACGCGAAGGAAGAGATTATGTTCAACGGCAACGAAATGGCCGAGGGACATGAATATTTCAGTATTGGAGGCGTTGCCGTGAGTCCCAATAACGAACTGGCCGCCTTTGGGGTGGATACCGTTTCGCGGCGGCAGTACATCCTTCAGATAAAAAACCTCAAAACGGGAGAAATATACGAGGATAAAATTGAGAATACGACCGGTGGGGCCGTCTGGGCGGACGATAACAAGACGATGTTTTATAGTAAAAAAGACCCGGTGACCCTGCGTTCGGACAAAATCTACAAGCACAAATTGGGCACTTCGGCGGAGGAGGACGAGCTGGTCTTTCATGAAAAGGATGATACTTTCGGTACTTTCGTATACAAATCGAAATCCAAAAAATACATCATCATCGGTTCGTACAGTACCTTGACCTCTGAATATCAGACGCTTCGTGCCGACGACCCTGACGGGGAGCTCAAGATGTTCTCACCGCGGACCCGCGGCCTCGAGTACAGTATTTCGCATTACGGCGACCACTTTTATGTATTGACCAACAAAGACGATGCTACCAACTTCAAGCTGATGCAGGTCGGGGAAGAGGCCACTTCGGCGGACCAGTGGGAAGAATTCATCCCCCTCCGGAAGAATGTGCTTTTGGAGGATATCGAAATCTTCAAGGACTATTATGTCTTGTCGGAACGGGAAAACGGACTCAACAAAATCAAAATTGTCCGCTGGGACGGCAGTGAGAGCTACTATTTGCCATTTGACAGTGAGACCTACACGGCCGGGGTCAGCCGGAATCCCGATTTTGATACCGAAACCTTGCGCTATGTCTACAATTCGATGACCACGCCTACCTCGGTGGTGGATTTCAACATGCGTACCCAAGAAAAGGAAGTCAAAAAAGAGCAGGAAGTTTTGGGTGGTAAATTCGATAAGGACAATTACGTGGAAAAACGCATCTGGGCCACCGCGCGGGACGGGGTAAAGATGCCTATGTCCATCGTTTATCACAAAGATACCAAGTTGACCAGCGATACACCGATTTTGCAGTACGCCTACGGATCGTACGGCGCCACCATCGACCCCTATTTTTCTACGGTTCGGCTAAGTCTTCTGGACCGTGGATTCGTTTACGCCCTCGCCCACATTCGCGGAGGCCAGTACTTGGGACGGCCTTGGTATGAAGATGGCAAATTGCTCAAGAAGAAAAATACCTTCACCGATTTTATCGACTGCTCCAAATACCTAATTTCGGAAGGTTATACCAGTGCCGACCATCTATATGCCATGGGCGGTTCGGCCGGGGGACTTTTAATGGGTGCGGTCGTGAACATGGCGCCCGAACTGTATAACGGTGTCGTTGCGGCGGTACCTTTTGTAGATGTGATTACCACGATGCTAGATGATTCCATTCCGTTGACCACGGGCGAGTATGACGAGTGGGGTAACCCCGAGGAAAAGGAATATTACGATTACATGAAATCCTATTCCCCCTACGATCAGGTGTCGGCGCATGACTATCCGAATATGCTGGTGACTACGGGACTGCATGATTCCCAAGTACAGTATTTCGAGCCGGCCAAGTGGGTGGCCAAATTACGGGAGGTCAAGACCGATGATAACCAACTCTTGTTCGATATCAATATGGATGCAGGGCATGGTGGGGCATCGGGGCGTTTCGAAGCTTTGAGGGAAGTAGCGAAGGAATATGCGTTTTTATTGGATCTGGAGGGGAAAATATAAGGTGCCGATCATGTTTGGACAGTGCAATTTCTTTTGATGATCGGATTTCACACTATGAAATAAAGAAGTAACAGCCTTTGTTTTCTCTGCAATCAGCTATTGGAATAACCTCCGCTGAAGCCCTTTTTGCCAATTTGAACCCTGCTTTCCAAAAATATTAGTAATTTTGCCTTTAGAATTTGTGGTACCCTCAGAAGTCTATTTTTTGGGAACCTCAATACTAGACAACCTGTATGGCTAAAATAAACGCTTACACCAACGTCCTAGAACTTATAGGAAATACTCCCCTCGTTCAACTCAACACTATTACCAAAGGCTTTTCCGGTAACTTTTACGCTAAGCTCGAGGCATTCAACCCAGGCCACTCTTCCAAAGATCGCATCGCGATGCATATCATCGAGGCGGCGGAGCGTCAGGGCATTCTCACCGAGGGCAGCACCATTATCGAAACGACCTCCGGAAATACCGGATTCAGTATCGCCATGGTGAGTATTATCAAAGGCTACGATTGTATTCTGGCGGTCAGCTCAAAATCCTCAAAAGATAAAATCGATATGTTGCGTGCCATGGGCGCCACGGTCTACGTGTGTCCCGCCCACGTCAGTGCCGATGATCCGCGTTCATACTACGAAGTGGCCAAAAGGCTGCACGAAGAAACGAAGGGGTCGATTTACATCAACCAGTATTTCAATAAATTGAACATTGATGCCCACTATTCCAGCACAGGCCCTGAGATATGGGAACAGACCAATGGCCAGATTACCCATTTGGTCGCCTGTAGCGGAACTGGCGGAACGATTTCGGGAACGGCAAAATATCTGAAGGAACAGAATTCCAAAATCAAGGTCATCGGTGTGGATGCTTATGGTTCCGTTCTTAAAAAATACCACGAGACCCGAAAATTCGACGCTAGGGAAGTGTATCCTTACCGAATCGAGGGCTTGGGCAAAAATTTGATTCCCGGGGCGACGGATTTCGATTTGATCGATGCCTTCGTCAAGGTAACCGATTCCGAGAGCGCCCATACCGCGCGTGAAATCGCTCATACTGAGGGAATTTTTGCGGGCTATACCAGTGGGGCGGTCATGCAGGCCATCAAACAATTGAACGAAAGCGGTGAGTTTGGCGCGGACGCCAACGTGGTCGTCATCTTTCCCGATCACGGATCCCGCTATATGAGCAAAATCTATAGTGACCAATGGATGGAGGACCAAGGTTTTCTCAATACCGATGCGGTCGAAGAGACGCAGGAAATTCAGTATATCAAAGATTAAATCTTAGTTTACAGAATCCTTGGGCGGTAATGGTTATTAACATCATTGCCGTTTTTTTGGGGATAAAAACTTCATAAATATTCCCCGCAAACCCTTACTTTTGCACTCAAAACCTAAGCGAATCGCATGCAAGATCTTTTTGATAGAATACTCGAAAACAAAGGCCCTTTAGGTAAATGGGCATCCCAGGCGGAAGGCTATTTTGTGTTCCCGAAACTCGAAGGTCCGCTCTCCAACCGGATGAATTTTCAAGGTAAGGAAGTGATTACCTGGAGCATCAATGATTACCTGGGAATGGCCAATTTGCCGGAAATCAAAAAGATAGACGGTGAGGTGGCAGCGGAATACGGTGCGGCCTATCCTATGGGCGCTCGAATGATGAGCGGCCATACGGACTTCCACGAGCAATTGGAGCAGGAATTGGCCGAGTTCGTCAAAAAAGAATCCGCTTACCTCCTGAATTTCGGATATCAAGGAATACTTTCTTCCATCGATGCCTTGGTTTCGAAAGATGACATTATCGTCTACGATGTGGATTCCCATGCCTGTATTATCGATGGCGTACGGCTGCACATGGGCAAGCGCTTCACCTTCGTCCATAATGATATGGACAGTTTGGAAAAGAACTTGGAGCGGGCCGAAAAATTGGCCGAACAGACCGGCGGGGGCATTTTGGTCATTTCCGAAGGCGTTTTCGGTATGCGCGGGGAGCAGGGCAAGTTGAAGGAAATCGTAGCCCTCAAGAAAAAATACCAATTCCGTCTCTTCGTCGATGACGCCCATGGTTTCGGTACGCTGGGAAAAACAGGTGCCGGAGCCGGGGAGGAGCAAGGCATACAGGATGGTATCGATGTTTACTTTGCCACCTTCGCCAAATCTATGGCAGGTATAGGTGCATTTTTGGCAGCCGATGCCGAAATCATCAATTACCTAAAGTACAACATGCGTTCGCAAATGTTCGCCAAATCACTTCCCATGATTTATGTGAAGGGAGCTTTGAAGCGATTGGATATGTTACGCACCATGCCCGAGCTCAAACAGAAGTTGTGGGAAAACGT
>JBAUIP010000031.1:0-9878 GCA_049683055.1 Pricia sp. | reverse complement strand
ACACGCAGGCATTTACCATCCACAGAAAAATTTATTTTCCTAAAAAACAACGGGGCGGGACCATCCATTTCGAGCTGGCGCCCAACAAACACAGGAATACGATTTTTATTGTCGATGAGGCCTCGATGATTCCGGATGCGCCAAGCGATTCCAAGCTTTTTGGGAACGGTTCGCTGTTGGATGACCTGTTGATGTACGTGTATTCCGGCCACAATTGCAAGCTTATTCTGATAGGGGATACCGCACAGTTGCCTCCGGTGCATCTGGATTTGAGTCCCGCTTTGGATGCGGATAAACTGAGGATGAACTACAATAAGGAAGTAATTAAGTTGGAACTGGACGAGGTGGTCCGTCAAGCGGAAGATTCGGGCATCTTGGTCAATGCGACCTTGTTGCGGGAACAGTTGCAGGGGGAATTTTTCGACGCTTTCCAGTTCGATGTCGATCCGTTCAAGGATATTGTCCGCCTGGTGGACGGCTATGAGATACAGGAAGCGATCGACTCATCCTACTCGGAAAACGGGAAGGAGGAAACTGCCTTTATCGTTCGCTCGAACAAGAGGGCGAATCTCTACAATGAGAACATCCGTGGGCGGATATTGTTTCTGGAAAACGAGCTGGCCGTAGGGGACTATATGATGGTGGTCAAGAACAATTATTTTTGGCTGGAACCGAAATCAGAAGCGGGCTTTATCGCGAACGGGGATATCATCGAGGTGCTTGAAATATTGGCCTTCAAGAACCTGTACGGCTTCCGGTTCGCCGAGGTACTGGTGAAAATGGTGGATTATCCGAACCAAAAGCCTCTGGAAACGGTGCTACTGCTCGATACCGTCAAGGCCAATACCGCCTCCCTGTCCTACGAAGACGGCAACAAGCTTTATCAGGCCGTGATGGAGGATTATGCCGACGAAAAATCCAAATACAAAAAATTCCAATCCGTTAAACAGAACAAGTATTTTAATGCGCTGCAAGTCAAGTTTTCTTATGCCATCACCTGCCATAAATCCCAAGGTGGCCAGTGGAACACCGTTTTTGTGGAACAGCCCTACCTGCCGAACGGGGTGAACAAGGAGTATCTGCGCTGGTTGTACACCGCCGTTACCCGGGCCAAAAAGCAGTTGTACCTGATCGGCTTCAAGAGCGATTTTTTTGTTGGGGCCGAATGATTTAAATTCGTGTGGATTTAAACGAACCTGTCACCCCGAGCGCAGTCGAGGGTCGGTCCAAATTAAAAAATTAACTTGAAATTCAAGAGATGACCTCCGAAACCATCATCAGTATTTTTCTCGGCATCGGGCTGGCCGCCTCGGTCGGGTTTCGGGTGTTCTTGCCCTTGTTTGCGTTGAGTCTGGCATCCTATTCCGGCCTGTGGGACCTGAACGACAATTGGGAATGGATCGGCAGCCTTGCCGCCGTGGTCGCTCTGGGTGTTGCGACCATTGTAGAAATTTTCGCCTATTTTATTCCTTGGGTCGACCATCTTTTGGATAGTTTTGCGGTACCCCTTGCGGCCGTAGCCGGTACGGCGGTCATGGTCTCCACCATTGCGGACCTCGACCCTGTGGTGACTTGGGCGCTGGCCATCATCGCAGGCGGGGGTACGGCCACAGCGATCAAAGGCGCGAACGCCACCGGCCGGGTAGCCTCGACCGCTACAACGGGGGGATTGGCCAATCCACTGGTATCCATCATGGAGACCGGTACCGCGATGGTCGTGACGGCGGCTTCCATTTTTGTGCCGGTTGTGGCCGCCGTGCTGGTCATTATCATCCTATTCATTATCTTTAGGATTTATCGAAAGCTCCGGCCGAGGACCAGCGAGCGGTGAAATTATTTTGAGTTATGAAAACTATCGCCATGATTCCCGCCCGCTATGCGGCATCCCGATTCCCCGCCAAGTTGATGCAAGACCTGTCCGGTAAGCCCGTCATTCTTCGCACTTACGAGGCTGCGTTACGAACCCAGCTTTTCGATGCCGTGTACGTGGTCACCGATAGCGCCGTAATTTTCGATACGATATCCGAAGCTGGCGGCGAGGCCCTGATGAGCCAAAAGGAACACGATTGCGGTAGCGACCGGATCGCCGAGGCCGTGGCCGATATGGACGTCGATATCATCGTCAACGTTCAGGGCGACGAGCCGTTTACCGACCGGGAAAGTCTGGCGGGCGTTCTCAAGGTCTTCGAGAACGACCCCCAGAAAGAAATCGATTTGGCATCCCTTATGGTTCGGATTACCGACGCGGAAGAAATTGCCAATCCGAATACGGTCAAAGTCATCGTAGACAACCGAAATTTCGCGCTCTATTTCTCCCGTTCCCCGATTCCCTATCCCCAAAACCGGGAAGCAGACGCAGCCTACTATAAACATAAGGGCATTTACGCCTTCCGCAAAAGGGCCTTAATGGATTTTCAGCGACTGCCAATGCTACCCTTGGAGGCGACCGAAAAAATCGAAGCCATCCGCTATTTGGAATATGGAAAAAAAATCAAAATGGTCGAAACGACCGTTTCCGGTATAGAAATCGATACCCCAGAGGACTTGAAAAAGGCGCAAGCGGCATGGAAATAGATTATGGAGATATCAAGGTCATCGGGTTCGATGCCGACGACACCTTATGGGTCAACGAGACCTATTTCAGGGAGACCGAGGAGGCCTTCGCCAACTTGTTGGAAACCTACGAGACCAAGAATAAGATCGATCAGGAGCTGTTCAAGATGGAGATAAAGAATCTAGAGCTTTATGGCTACGGCGTCAAAGGGTTTATGCTCTCCATGGTAGAATCGGCCCTTGAAATTTCGAACCATCAGGTTTCCCAGGCAACCGTTTCGGAGATTCTGAAACTTGGAAAAAGAATGATTGAACATCCCGTGGAATTGTTAGATGGAGTGAGAGAAGTCTTACATTCCCTAAAAGATAAATACCGGTTGATTGTCTTGACCAAAGGCGACCTTTTAGATCAGGAACGTAAACTGGAACGCTCCGGACTTTCCGATTTTTTTCATCATGTCGAGGTTTTAAGCGATAA
This sequence comes from Pricia sp., assembly GCA_049683055.1. Lineage (GTDB taxonomy): Bacteria > Bacteroidota > Bacteroidia > Flavobacteriales > Flavobacteriaceae > Pricia. Next base: position 6,847 of record JBAUIP010000031.1, on the reverse strand, counting down.
AAAAGAAGAAAACTATTTACATTTGTTAAATCATCTTAAAGTTGACGTGAAAGAGTTCCTAATGATCGGGAATTCATTGAAGTCCGATGTACTTCCACTTTTGAACATCGGGGCGCAAGCGGTGCATGTACCTTTTCACACGACCTGGCAGCATGAAGAAGTAAAGGTGGAGGAAGGGGAGCACAATTATCTGAAGATAAATAAGTTGACAGAAGTTCTCCCGTATTTGAAATGAAGCTATGGAGGTAAAGAAAAGTACTGTGGCAAAAAGGAACACTGCCGGGAGCGCCAAGAGGGAGTTCCGGAATTTTCCGATGGTGCCCCGGGTGGTTTTTGGGGGAGGATGTTTCGATCAGTTGGGCGACATTCTGATGTCCCAAAGAAAACACGCCGATGCCCCGTTCATTTTTTTGGTGGACGATGTTTTCGAAGGAAAGGAACTGGCCGCTAGGATTCCCCGTATCTTCAACGACCAGCTTATTTTTATCGATTCCGACCAAGAGCCGAGAACGGTTCAGGTGGATGCCCTTGTCCAAAAAATCAAGGACGATTTTGAGGAACTTCCTTCGGGAATCGTTGGTATCGGAGGCGGTACGGTGCTTGATTTGGCCAAAGCGGTATCCATCATGATGAACAACCGCGGAAGTTCGGCGAAGTATCAGGGCTGGGACCTGGTGCACAAACCGTCCATCTATCACGTCGGAATCCCCACTATCAGCGGTACCGGCGCAGAAGTATCCCGGACTACCGTGCTCTTGGGGCCGGAGAAAAAATTGGGAATCAACTCCGACCACACCACCTTTAACCAAGTGCTGCTCGACCCCGATCTGACCCAGGGGGTCGATAAAAAGCAATGGTTTTATACGGGCATGGATTGCTACATCCATTGCATCGAATCCCTTAACGGCACCTATCTTAATGCCTTTAGCCAAAGTTACGGCGAGAAGGCGCTGGATCTTTGCAAGGAGGTTTTCTTGGAGGACATCCCGTCGTCGGAGTCCCGTGACAAGCTGATGATGGCCTCTTGGCACGGCGGTATGAGCATCGCCTATTCCCAAGTGGGAGTGGCGCACGCCATGAGCTACGGCCTTGGCTTTCTTTTGGGTGTGCGGCACGGTATCGGCAATTGTTTGGTATTCCAACATTTGGGGGAGTTCTATCCCGAAGGCGTCGCCCTGTTCGAAAAGATGCGCCAAAAGCATGGAATCGATTTGCCCGAAGGCATCTGTGCCCAGCTCGATGACAACGAGTTCGATACCATGGTCTCCGTTGCCCTGGGTATGGAGCCGCTTTGGGAAAATGCCCTGGGAAAAGACTGGCGACAGAAAATCAGCGCCGAAAAATTGGAGGCTATTTACAGGAAGATTTGAAAGCTCTCGCCCGCTTCCTTTACTTCAGAATACTGGGTTGGAAACTGGTCGGCGAATTTCCCAGCCATCTCGATAAGTTTGTGATTATCGTCGTACCCCATACCAGCTGGGTCGATTTCTTTTTGGGATTGCTGATCCGCCAGGTTTGGCAAGAGCCCATCAATTTCGTGGGAAAGAAAAGCCTCTTCGACTCGCCGTTCGGATGGTTCTTCAGATGGATGGGCGGCGCCCCCATCGACCGGAGCAAAAGCAGCGATACCGTCCTCGCCACCGCCAAAATTTTCGAACGCCGGGAGAAATTCCGCCTCACCATTGCCCCCGAGGGCACCCGCAAAAAAGTGGACCGGTGGAAAACCGGGTTCTACTTCATCGCAAAGGCGGCCAAGGTTCCCATCGTGCTTATCGCGTTCGATTATGGCAAAAAGCAAATCAAGGTTTCGGAACCCAAGCATCCGACCGACGATAGAGCAGCTGATTTCGCCGATTATGAATCCTTCTTCCAAGGAGTTGTGGGAAAAGTGCCTAGGGCATAGTTCGCTTGTCTCTTACACTGAACATTTTTCTCAAAATGACATCTTCCAATTTCTCCCCTTCATTTTTGTTAGGAATAATCCTTCATGAAATATAGTCTTTATTAACAACTAGTTAAAGAAGGTCTTGTAGGACAATACACTTCATCGATAAATTGTTGTTATTCAACCAGTTCTAGGTTGATTTTTAGATTCGTTTAACTATTCTTATTCCTTCAAAAGTTACCAGAATCCCCAATTCTTACAGTTGACTTTTTCCGCTTAGGTCCAAACCAAACTAGCGATATAACCATGCATTTACCCCACATGCTCCCGTTATGCGGAGCTTTTGCCGTATTCCTATTTTTTCCATCCTATTTTTTTAAAGGGATGATGCATCCCCTTGGCTTCGCATGCCGTTTTCCACAAATCCCATACGGGCATCCGAAGACCTACGTGTCGCACCTAATGGCCATCTTTCAAAAGAGATGTAAGAGTCCTGAATACATCCTATGCTTTTCCGATACCAATACCAATTCCATAAAATACTTCCCCGCTAACCAATTTAATACCCTTTCCGCATGAGAAAAATTACCATCCTCTCGTTATTCGTACTTTTTTCGGCCTTCAGTTTTGGTCAAACAGACTCTTCGCCGAACGTAGTGGTCATCTTGGCCGATGATATGGGTTTTTCCGATCTGGGCTGCTATGGCGCGGAAATTCAAACACCGGCATTGGACAATCTGGCCCGAAACGGTATTAAATTTCGCCGATTTTATAATACGGCCAAATGTAGTCCGTCCCGGGCCGCATTATTGACCGGACAATATCCCCATGCGGCCGGAATGGAAAATTTGACCACCTCTTCGAATGGGAATTCCCCAGCCTATCTAGGATACATTTCCCCAAATACGGTTACACTGGCGGAAGTTTTCAAATCCGCGGGCTATAAAACCTATATGAGCGGGAAGTGGCACGTCGGTGAAAATCAATCCCATTGGCCCAGACAACGAGGTTTTGACCGATACTGGGGCCTGATCAGCGGAGCCAATAGCTATTACGAGCTGCTGACGCAAAACGGCAGGCAAATGGCGCTCGACGATACCCCCTGGAATCCTGACAGCGATTATACCGAAGCGTTGAGAACACAACATGGCCGGGATGATTTTTACATGTCGGACGCGACGGCTGATTTTGCCATCGATTTTATAGAGGACGGGGGTAGTGCGCAACCGTTCTTTCTCTATATGTCTTTTACTGCACCGCATTGGCCTTTGCATGCCCCGGAAGAAAGCATTCAGGCATACGACGGCGTTTATGATCAAGGTTGGAACACGATAGCGAACAATCGGCTTCAAAAGATGAAGCAGTTGGGTATTCTGGACGCAAACGTACAATTGAGCCCAAGAGATGGTAGAAATTGGAACAGCATTCCCGATTCCGATGGAGATCAAGATATCGATCAGGATAAAGGAGATATGGCGCGTAGAATGCAGGCTTATGCCGCCCAAGTCACGAAAATGGACGAGGCTATCGGAAAGTTGGTCGATCATCTCCGGGCCAATGGGGAATTGGACAATACCATTATCATGTTCGTTTCCGATAACGGCGGTAGCGATGAAGATGTAGAGGGCAGAAACAATCATGTTGCCAATACCGTAGTGGGAGCGGAGGGCTCTTACATGTCCTATTTGAGGGAATGGGCCAACGCTTCCAATACGCCTTTTAGAAAATATAAAAATGACACCGAAGAGGGTGGCATCGCTACCCCGATGATCGTTCATTGGCCCGATGGTATTGCCGGAACCAACCAAATCACCGAGCAAGTAGGTCATCTAAAGGATGTCATGCCGACGCTTTTGGACGTAACCGGTGCTAGCTATCCCACCAATTACGGGGGCAATTCAATACTTCCGTTGGCCGGTAAAAGTTTTGCCAACCTATTTTCCGACGCGAACAATGTAGAAGAGCAGGAAATTTTCTGGGAGTATAATGGAAATAGGGCCGTGCGTTTTGGAAATTGGAAAATGGTATCGACATCGGCCAATGGCAGCTGGAGTCTGTACGATATGGAAGCCGATCCCACGGAGTTGAACGATCTGGCCAGTAGTTTTCCCGGTGTCGTCAGTACCCTTTCCGACAGATACGAACTATGGGAAACTTCGGTAGGCCATCAATCCGGTAGCTTGCCGAATCCATCCTTGGCCCCGACGGTCGCCAATCAAATACCTGATCAAGGGGCGGCGCCCGATGAGATTTTCGACTTTATTTTCCAAAGTGCCACCTTTGGTGACGAGCCTAACGATATTCTATTGTTCACTGCGACTTTGGCAGATGGTTCTGCCTTGCCGAATTGGTTGGCTTTTGACGGATTCAGTAGAAGGTTCAATGGAGTTCCGTCCGCGTCCGATTTGGCCAACCCTGTTACCGTAAAAGTCACTGCCAAAGATTGGGCTGGTAACACGGTGAGCGATGAGTTCGCTATTGCCGAGGAGAACATAGAACCCTTCAGCGGTTGTCCCGAACTTTCCACCTTGCCCTGCTCCGATATTGCTTTAGAAATGGCAGAACTTCCTTTCGTCTTAAATTTTGAGGGCACTTCGGGAGGTGTTGAAGATGGTTTTGGGGTAGGAACAGGATTTACCATGATTGACCCGCCATCCGCACCGTTGACTACGCCGTCGAATCAAAATGTACCGGGGTACGAACCCTCTCTGCTTACGGTTTCCGACGGAAGTTTGAAACTCGCTACTAGAAACGGAATTGCCTTTCGAGATCCGTCCCAGAGCGACGATACCAATTCCCAGGTCAACACCTTGGGGGTTGGAATAGAGGGTATATCCCAAGTCGTGAATATCGAAGTAGAAATGCTTGACGTTCCGATTGGTTCCGGAAACTCGGAACAAGCGGGGTTATGGTTCGGATTGGATGAGGACAATTTTGTGAAGTTCAACTTGGTTTCTGCGGGTCCTGGACCAAGAATGGCCCTGCGTAGCGAGGTGAACGCCATATCGGAAAATTCCGATCAACTGGTCGCTGACATCGCCGAAACTACCATCAATTCGTTGAAAATGAGATTGCAAGTGGATCCTGTAGCCGAAACGATTGAAGGTTTTTATGCCCTCAACGGAGCCAGCGAGATTTCCATCGGGTCACTTCCGTTGCCTTACAATTTCATCTCGGGAACGGACCGCGGTAGTGCGTTATCCGGGAATACGGTTTTTATGGGAATATTCGGGACGCACCGAAACGGTGCTTCTTCATTGAATTATACCTTTGATTCCTTCAACATAGCTGAGGTAACCGGAAATCAAGATCCTTTTGTCGAAAACGCCCCAGATCCGGTCTTTTTCGCTGTAGGTGAAGCAATCAATTACATCTTCCCGGAGACCATTTTCAATGATAACGAAGATGGCCGGGACCTTTCCTTTTCGGCCCAACTTGTGGTGGAGGGCACACCCGGAACATTGCCCGATTGGCTTACTTTCGATGCACAATCAAGAACCTTTTCCTCACTCGAGGGAACCAGTGTTTCTGGCGTATATACCATCTTATTGACAGCTACCGATACCCAAGGTGCTTCTGTGGCTACAGATTTTGTATTGACCGTTTCGGAGGAAGGTTTTTCCCTGATCGAAGAATTTGATTACGGTGAGGGTTCCCTTGCAACGGTTTCGGATTGGGTACCTGGTGGCGGAAACAATGGAACTGCCGACGTGATCAGTGCCAATTTGCTGTTATCGGATAGAACGAGCAACGGTAAGGGCGTTCAGCTCAAAAGTACAAATCAGGGCAATGCCGCCTTCAATTACAATCCCGGCACCGATGGCAATAATTACTTTGATACCCCCTATCCAATTCAGGTAAACGTGCCTTTCTACTACGGTCTGGATTTTAGAACGGATGACATCGCCGATTTGGCCGGTGGGGATGGAATCCGTTCTTTCATGGAATTCGACAATTCCGAAACGGTAAGGGTACGTGTGCTCAATCTGAGCGGACAGCTTACGGTAGGAGTGGCTTTGGGCGGCGGCGGTTCATCGCCTTTGGACTTCGTTGAGGATGTCAACGTTTCGGAGGGAAATCAATTGGTGGTTAGAGGAATTTGGAACGGTAATCAAATTGCCTATAGTGCCGTTATCAATCCGCAACTTGATATCAACTCGGTCAACTGGCAAACTGTTGGTACCCAAAATGCAACCGATCCAATTTTGTTTTTTAACCGTTTGTTCGTAGGAACTACTGGAGAGCAAGAGGGAAATGAGGGTACGTTCCATGCTATTCGGGTCGGTACCGAATATTCGGAAATTGTTAAACTTGGCAACAATCCGCCCTTTTTGACCGGAAATTTGGACGATGTAGGTCCTTTCGTAGCCGAGGAAGCGTTTGATTTTTTCGTAAACGCCGTATTTGAGGATGTGGATGCGGGCGATAATTTGACCTACTCCGCGAGCTTGTCGGATGATTCCGCGTTGCCGAACTGGCTCGATTACAATAGTTCGAACAATAGCTTCGGTGCTTTGGCAGGTCAGAGTGTTGAAGGAAGCTATTCCATAAAAATAACCGCGACGGACCAAGGGTCCGAAAGTGTTTCCGCCACCTTTGATTTGGCCATAAGCCAGAAAACCGATAACGCTGAAATTATCTATCGCGAGGTATTCGGGAATAATAATCCCATCCTCCATAACGGTAATCCGGAGCCTCTTGCTACTGAAATCAACGCAAATTGGGTCGGCCACTATGGTCCTGACGCCAACAAGGTCATTTTATTCGAGAGAACCGATCCCGCGCCGAAGCTGGCCTTGTCCGGGTTTGATGGAAAACCAAGCACTTTGGATAATGTCAATGCGGATGTCACGCTCTCCCCGGAAGATGGATTTCTTTTCGGGAACATTAATGAAGCGCCCTTATTAGCGTTTACTGAAGAATATGCCATAAATCCCAACGCTTTTGAAAATATCGAATTTA
>JBAUIP010000030.1:0-2456 GCA_049683055.1 Pricia sp. | reverse complement strand
TAATGACGCCGACCACGTTGTAGCCTTCTTCCACGAGTCTGGCCAAGCTGGCGGTGGCGAATTCGGGCGTGCCCATAAAGATAATACGTAATGCTTTCATTGTGATAGTTTTCGTAATCCTGATTTCATAATTTTACTGGTCTTCTGTCTCTGTCTCTGTCTCTGTCTCTGTCTCTGTCTCTGTCTTCTCTCTCTGTCTTCTGTCTTCTGTCTCTGTCTTCTGTCTTCTGTCTCTGTCTTCTGTCTTCTGTCATCAAAAGCTCACCGGAGCTTCACTATTTCATATTCGTTTTTCGTATTGACCTTGACCTGTCCATCTTCCAACAAGTAACGTATTGCCTCTAAAATTTGGGATTCCTTATAGTCCAAATCCAGCACCAAGGCCCGCGAGGTAAGGCTCTTCGATTTCAAATGAGCGAGAATATCAGCGGTAATATCTTGAACATTGACGTCCGTCCGGTTATATTTCCTACGGCACACATCGCAAATACGGCAATCTTGCTCTCTGATTTCCCCAAAATAACGAAGTATTTGTCGGCTACGGCACACATCGTCCGTTTTTACGTAGTGCAGCATCCGTTCCAGTTTTTCGATTTTGATGGTGTGGCGCTCTTCCACCTTTTTTGCAAAGACGTTGATGGTGCGGTCGTCTTCCCGCGGCACCAGAAATGTAATCTCCAGATCCGTCTTTTGAAACTTGTAGTCGATGATTTCATCCTTTTGCATCTTCTCCAATACTTTGGTCACCTGCTGCTCTGACACTCGGGATTTCTGGGCAATCAGTGCAGTATCAATTTTAGTCTCGAAATCGAAAATGCCGCCATAGGTTCTGAGAACGGTCTGGATAATCGTGGCCGAACCGCTATTTTTTTCCATGTATTCGAAAAGCACTTGCTGTGAGGCGATAAAACGCACCTCGGTCTTTTTCGCGAAGGATTCCGACAGGGCGATGACGGAATACCGGTCCAACACCTGCAATGCGTTGTAGGTTAGATAGGAATTCAGGCCGTAGGCTTCAACAAAGTCCTTGAATGGGAATTGTAGCGTTTCGCTGCGGCTTTCACCGGCGGCAATCTGAAAGTAATTGTTCAATTTGTTGTACACCTTTTTGAGGAAGGCCGTATCGGGCAGCGCACCTAAAAACTGTTCCTTCGCGCGGAGGATGTCCGATGGATTGGTCAGTAGTACGGCCCGGGATGGCTGGCCGTCACGCCCCGCCCTTCCGGCTTCCTGATAGTAGTTTTCTAGGCAATCGGGCGTCTGAAAGTGGACGACGGTTCGCACATCGGGCTTATCGACCCCCATTCCAAAGGCATTGGTAGCGACCATGATACGGGATTCACCGCTCAGCCAAGCTTTTAGCTTATCCCGTTTTTCTTTTTTGGGGATGCCCCCGTGAAAATAACTGGCGGAATGTCCGTTATCGTTGAGAAAACGGGCTAGTTCCTGAGTCATTCGCCGGGTGCGGACGTAGACGATGCCGCTCTGGTCCGCTTCGGCAAACAGCTGTTTTAGCCGGTAGTGCTTGTCATCGGACATCAGCACGGAAAAAGCTATGTTGTTTCTAGCGAACGAGTCCTTTACGATTAGCGGCTCCATCAGGGCTAGGTTCTCCCTGATATCCTGGGCCACGCGGTCGGTGGCCGTAGCCGTAAGCGCAATGATGGGGGTTTCGGGAAGGAGTTCCCTCAAAATAGCGCATTCCAGATATGCCGGCCTGAAATCGTGGCCCCACTGCGAGATGCAATGGGCCTCGTCAATGGCGATGAGGTTCACGTTCATTTGTCGGATTTTCTCTTGGACCAATTCCTGTTGTAGGCGTTCGGGGGAGAGGTAGACGAATTTGTAGCCTCCGTATAAACAGTTATCCAGCCGGTCGATGAGCTCGCCAAAAGGAATTCCACCGGTCAGTGCCATAGCCTTGATGCCCCGTGCTTTGAGATTGTCGATCTGGTCGTGGATCAGGGCAATCAAAGGCGAGATGACCAGACAAAGACCATCCTGCGCCAGTGCAGGTACCTGAAAGCAAAGGGATTTCCCGCCGCCGGTAGGCATGAGAGCCAGCACATCCTGTTGATGCAGCACCGCGTTGATGACTTTTTCCTGCGAGCCCCTAAAATCGGAATATCCCCAGTATTGATTTAATATTTCCCTTGAATCCTTCTGCATATTACAAATTACCTGCCCCCTGAAAATCTTGCTACTTTACCACTTGAACCCTACTCCCGAAAACCTAGCTCTTTGACTAATTGAATCCTACCGAGCCAACTACCCAGATTGGCTAGGAGATGCCATGTGGAATGGTTTAACCAATCTAATCTCCCAGAAGGTTTTCGATAAAATCCGCTCTTTCCGAAACTGTTCCCTTCGGCACGGGAACCGGTTCGTAGCCAAAGTCCTGATAGGTTTTCTCTAGGGATGCGAAAATACGTTCCGATTCCTCGTAGGATTCAAAG
>JBAUIP010000029.1:0-6208 GCA_049683055.1 Pricia sp. | reverse complement strand
GGCTAAAGCCGATCCACCAGACCCCGGTCAGTATGAAGGACAATCGGGTAGGGGTGGACTCATCCTCAAAGCCGAAAGCGTCGAATTTGAGAATCATGGCGAGGCAAATCAGAAGTAGCACGACGCTACCGATGTAGCCTAGGGAATAGCCCTTGGCGCTGATGGCATCTTGCTGTTCGGGGAAGGCGATATCGGGCAGATAGGAGTTGTAAAACACCAAGCTCGCCCAAAAGCCGATGAGGGCCGTGAAATAGCACAATAGTCCAAACCAAAGTTGCTCGAGGTTGAACCAGTACAACCCGATACAAGATACCGCGCCCAGATAGCAGAAAAATTTTAAAAATGATTTTTTGTTTCCCACATAATCCGCTATCCCGCTCAAAAATGGACTCAACACCGAAACGACCAAAAAGGCCGCGGCGGTCACGTAGCTGATCAGGGTATCGTTGTTGAAATCGACGCCTAAAAAATGGACAGTGTCATTGAGAACACGTCCGTTTTCGTCTTTCGTCAAGGTCAAGGCTCCGTAAAATATGGGAAATACCGCAGAAGATATCACCAAGCTATATACCGAGTTGGCCCAATCGTAGAACGCCCAAGCGTTCAACAATTTTTTGCTTCCTTTGGCAAGTGGGGTTTTGCCCACTATTTAAACGAGGTGACCCCGAACTTTTTGGCCTCCGCTTTGGCCGCTGGTGCCCACTCCGTCAGATTTTTGATGCGGGTGTCATTGGAGGGGTGGGTGCTCATGAATTCCGGCGGGGCCTGTCCGCCACTAGCAGCTTTCATGCGCTTCCAGAGCTCGGCGGCTTCGGTAGGGTCATAACCTGCGATTGCCATAATCTGTAGCCCGATGCGGTCCGCCTCGGTCTCGTGGCTTCGGCTGAAGGGGAGCATTATGCCCACGGTCGATCCCAAACCATAGGCCTGGTTGAACATATTCCGCTTTTGCGGATCTTGAATGGCGACGTTACCTGCAACCGCTCCTATCTGTTGCAAGGTGCCCGCGCTCATTCGCTGGGCCCCATGATCGGCCAAGGCATGCGCCACCTCATGGCCCATGACTACGGCGACCCCGGTTTCCCCGTCACAAATAGGAAGTATCCCTGTGTAGAAAACAATTTTACCACCGGGCATACACCAAGCGTTGATTGTCTCGTCTTTGACCAAATTGTATTCCCATTTATAGTCTTTCAAGTAGCCTTGATATCCATTGGCCGACAACCATCGTTCCGCTGCGGAGGAGATTCGCTGCCCCACGTTGGTTATCATTTTGGCTTCGGACGTACCTTCTACGACCTTGGCCTCCTCTAAAAATTGATCATATTGGGCGAAGGCCATCGGAAAGAGTTGGCTGTTGGACATGAAATTCAAGGTTTTCTTCCCCGTAAACGGATTGGTCTTACAGGCCGCAATCCCCAAGAATATCGTTAGTATTAAAAGTAACTTTTTCATCATATTTGGTGTTAAGAGTTCAAAAATCTATTTTTTGGAGGACTTTTTACAAGCCCTCTTTTCGATTGTTCCAATTACTATGCCATGCTCAAGCTGCACATTCTATATCCTGCTCACACGGGCTCAGTACTAGGTCTGCGCCCGTTATCTGGAGCCTCCCTTTCCTATAACTTCCCGGAAATTACCAATTGAGTAAATTCCTTACTTACTTCGATGCTGTTCTCCCCGTTCAGCTTGATATCCTTCAAATCTACATCCTCATTATCGACCTTGACTTTTTTGATTTTGAAGGGAAGGCCGTGCAACTGAACCTTGAACATTTCGTAGTTGGTCTTGAAACTACCATCCTTGAACTGTTGTATGATCAATTCATCTTCCTTGCCGGACAATTTGAAATTCCTCAGGCTATATTTTCCGCTTTCGTAGGCATAACCATCACCGCCATCTTCGTAGACCGTCGAATTTTCATCGCCCTGCAAATGATAAACATCCAAAATGAGTTCTGTAATCTTCTTTTCACCGACGTACTGCTGAACGGGATATCTTGGGACGATAGCACCCGCCTTGATAAACATTGGGATTTTATCGATGTCGGCCACTACCCACTTTTCCTTTCCGCCCTCAAAGACTTCATCGTTCCAGTAGTTGTACCAATCGCCCCTCGGTATATACATTCGGCGGCCCTTGGCGTTAGGTTCCTGTATGGGGCAGACCAAGATTTGCTCGCCGAAGATAAACTCATCGGTCCTGAAATGGGTCTGGGAATCTTCTTGATCAAAGCAGACAATCGGCTGCAACATGGGCCGGGCCTCTTTGGAATAGCGCCAGAACATGGTGTAGAGATAAGGTAGTAGCTGATAGCGCAGTTCAATGAATTTTCGTACGATATCGGTAATCTCCTTACCGAAAGACCAAGGCTCCTGATCCCCATGGTCCCCACTGGAATGTACGCGGCAGAACGGGTGAAATACCCCGAGCTGTATCCACCGGGCAAAAAGTTCGCCGTTGGGCTGCTCGGCAAATCCGCCGATATCGGAACCGCAGAACGAAAATCCGCTCATACACATACGTTGCATCTGTACGTTGGCGATCCATAGATGCTCCCAAGTGGCTACGTTATCGCCCGTCCATGTCGACGAAAAGCGTTGGGTACCGGCGTAGGCCGCGCGGGTAATGACCAATGGTCTTTTCGGGTAGACATACTTTTTGACTCCCTCGTAAGTGGCCCTGACCATCTGCATGCCATAAACATTATGTGCTTTACGATGACTACAACGGTGGCCATCGTAGTCGTGCCGCGTATCCAAAGGGGCGGTTTTGGTGGGTACCTCCATCACGGCGGGCTCGTTCATATCGTTCCAAACGGCGTGCACCCCGATTTCGGACATGAATTCCTTATACAGGCCAGCCCACCATTCGCGTACCTCGGGATTCGTAAAGTCGGGAAAATTGCATTCACCCGGCCATACCTTTCCTTTCATATTGGGACCGTCGGCGCGGTTGCAGAAATAATCGTTTTCCATGGCCTCTTCATAGACCCAATAATCCTTATCGATCTTGATACCGGGATCGATCATGACGACGGTCTTGAAACCGTCCTCCTCCAGCTCTCCAATCATCTTTTTTGGATCTGGAAATTTCTTTTTATCCCAAGTAAAACAGCGGAAGCCGTCCATATAATCGATGTCGAGATAGATGGCATCGCAGGGAATCTTTTTATCCCTGAACTTTTGAGCGATTTCCTTGACCTGACTTTCCGGAAAATAGCTCCATTTCGATTGATGGAACCCCAAAGCCCAAAGCGGCGGCAGTTCGGGCGCCCCGGTCAGGTTGGTGTAGGCGCGAACCACTTTGTACATCTCGGGACCATAGAAAAAATAGTAATTCATCTCGCCACCATCGGCCCAAAAGCTGGTAGTAGTGCGGCGTTCGTGCGCGAAATCGAAATGCGTTTTAAAACTATTGTCGAAAAAGATGCCATAGGCCTGACCGCCATGAAGTCCGATGTAAAAGGGAATGGCCTTGTACAAGGGATCTTGGTCCTTACCGTAGGCATACGAATCGGTCACCCAATTGCTCACCCGTTTTCCCTTGAGATTGCTATGGGTGGCCTTGTCGCCCATACCGTAGTAACTCTCGGTGTTCTGGGTAATCTTGCCCATTTTTACGGTATTGCCTCCGTATTCGTAGTTTTCTTCCCAATGAAAGCCGAGCTCGTCTTCATTGATGATGTTGCCGTCAAGATCTGAGATTTGCGTGCGCAAGGTTCTTTTATCGACCAGTACCTGCAATTTTGAGGTCTCGATAATATATTCCGTTTCGGTCTCCAGGATGTCCAAATGGTTGTATCCCCTACGGGCGTCGGGATCGATGGCATACGAGAAATCAGGTTGAAAAGTATGTTCGGTAGCGTATCTAAAGCGGATAGTGCGGTCTTGAATGACGGTAATTTCCAGTACCACCCCGTTATCCGTAGTAAAGTAAAATCGGTCTTTATCCCTTATAAAGTTAACAATATGGTTGGGATAGAGATTGCCTTTGTATTCCAGTTCTGTGTTGGTAATCATTCAATTTTTTTTAGAGCCCTGCTAAAATAAGGATATTAGCTTTTAATTACGAAGTGGGCATACTTCAATTATGAACTACAACGATGTCGTTCTGCTAAAACTATTTTTTCACCATGCTCAATATCTTGTTTTGGAAGGATAAATCCACTCTTTTCCGTTTGGAATATGCGGAAAATAAGGGATAGCATCAAAATTTAATTCATTCGAGCGCCCCTAACCCAAGTAGAAAGAAGGTTCTGGGCAAATAGGATATATAGCCAAAATAATGTAATGTTGATTACTGGAAAACAACAATACTTAGCGGGGGAATGGTCAGCTCGACGGACTGTTCCCTGCCGTGCCACGGTTTTTCGATCAGTTGGGTCAGTTCGGTTTTCATGCCCGAGCCTCCGTATTTTTTGTCGTCGCTGTTCAAGATTTCCTTGATTTTACCGTAATCTTTGGGGATGCCCACTTTATACTTGGTACGTGGTATCGGGGTGAAGTTGCAAGCGATGAAAAGGTCGTTCTTGGTGTCATGGCCCCGGCGGATGTAGGTCAAAACGGAATTTTCATGGTCCCCGTAATCGATCCACTGAAACCCGTCCGGACTGAATTGTTTCTCGTACAGCGCGGGATATTTCTTATAAATTTTGTTCAGGTCTTTAATAAGTTGTTGCACACCGGCATGCACTTCATACTGGGTCAGGTGCCAATCGAGGCTCTGCTGGAAGTTCCACTCCCCGGTCTGCCCGTATTCCCCGCCCTGAAATATGAGTTTGGTACCCGGATGGGTAAACATATAACCGAAGAGCAGGCGCAGGTTGGCAAATTGCTGCCATTCATCGCCCGGCATCCTATAAACGAGGGACTGCTTTCCGTAAACCACCTCGTCATGGGAAAAAGGAAGCATAAAATTCTCGGTAAACGCGTATGTCATGCTAAAGGTCAGGTCGTTCTGGTGGTGCTTGCGGTAGATCGGTTCCTTTTTGAAATATTGTAGGGTGTCGTGCATCCATCCCATCATCCATTTCATTCCGAAGCCTAGTCCCCCGTACTGAACCGGTTTCGAGACGCCCGTGAAGGCAGTGGATTCTTCGGCGATGGTCTGTACATCGGGAAAGTTGCCGTAGACCGCCTCATTGAATTCCCTGATAAAGGATAGGGCCTCGAGGTATTCGTTGTTGCCGTACATATTGGGCTCCCATTCGCCCTCTTCACGGGAATAGTCGAGATAAAGCATCGAGGCCACGGCATCGACCCGCAGGGCATCGGCGTGGTAGTGGTCCAGCCAAAAAATAGCATTACTGATCAAGAAGGCACGCACCTCATTGCGACCGTAATTAAAGATGAGGCTCTTCCAATCGGGATGGTATCCCTTTTTTCTATCGGGATGCTCGTAAAGGTGTGACCCGTCAAAAAATCCGAGTCCGTGGGCGTCCTCCGGAAAGTGGGAGGGTACCCAATCCAAAATTACCCCGATGCCTGCCTGGTGCAGTTTGTCGACGAGCAACTTGAAGCCCGCCGGGTCGCCGAATCGGGAGGTGGGGGCGTAGTATCCGGTCAGTTGGTAGCCCCATGACGGATCATAGGGAAATTCCATGATGGGCATGAATTCCACGTGGGTAAATCCCATTTCATCGACGTATTCAACCAAGTCTTTAGCAAACTGCTCGTAACTGAAAAAGGTGTTGTCGGCATTCCGCTTCCAGGAGCCTAAGTGGACCTCGTAGACCGAAAAAGGAGTGTCCAATGAATTTTTGGCGCGTCGGTTGTCCATCCAATTTTTATCTTTCCAGTCGTAATCCGCGTTCCATATTACGGATGCCGTCTTGGGCGGTTGTTCGCAGTATCGGGCAAAGGGGTCCGCTTTCTCGGTCACCACCCCATGATTGTTGGAATGTATTTTATACTTGTAAATCTCGCCCTGCCCGATATTGGGTATAAAGCCTTCCCAAATTCCGCTGGCATCCCATCGTACGTGTAGCAGATGCTCATGCTCGTTCCAATCATTGAAATTGCCGACCACGGAGACCGAGCGTGCCGAAGGGGCCCAGACCGCGAAATACGTACCTCGAACGCCGTTCACCTCTATGGGGTGCGACCCCAGTTTTTCGTATAGGCGGTAATGCTTGCCCGATTTGAAGAGATTGATGTCGAATTCGGAAAAAAGACTGTGTACGGTGACCTCGGCCATGGTGATAGGT
>JBAUIP010000028.1:0-10092 GCA_049683055.1 Pricia sp. | reverse complement strand
ATCTGGACCGCATCGACGGCCACGCCAAGATAAGTTGCGATTACGGCCGATTGGACATCGGGGAGCTCAACGGCCGGGACAACCAGCTCAACTTTGACTACACCTCAAAATCGGATATCGGCTACATCAAGAGCGGGAAAATATCTGCCGATTATTCCGGCTTTACCGTTGCAAAAGCGGGAGATCTTGTTATCAATGCAGATTATACCAACTCCGCTGTCGAAGAGATGGGCAATCTGCAGTACTCCTGCGATTACGGCAAAATCGAAGTCGGAGAGGCGAAAAACATCCAGGGCACAGGCGATTATATCAACGTGCAGCTCGGCACCTTGCATGGAAATGTGGACATTTCCGCCGATTACGGATCTCTTCGGATTGACCGAATGGCCGCCGATGCCGGAAACCTACAGCTAAAAACGGACTACACGGGTGTCAAAATCGGATACGAACCCGAATATCATTTCAATTTCGAGATCAGTACGAGTTATTCCGGCGTCAGCGGTAAAGAAGATTTCGAAATCAACATAAGCGAGGAGAAAAATACCAGCAATTATTATAAAGGGTACTACGGTTCAAAAGACAGCGGCAACTCCATTTCGATTTCAAGCGATTACGGAGGGATATCCTTTTACAAAAATTAATCAGCCATCGACAAAATCAATATTTTCAATTCTGAGAACCATGTATATCCGAATACCGACAACAACGAACTAAAACGTTAGACAATACCCGACCACCCCCAAGCTTTAAAACAAAAGAATGTCGATACTGAGAAGTTCGATTGCTATTTGACTACGGGTGATCGATTAAGGTACAGGTCAAAACATAAAGAAGGTCCGCTTAAATTCAATCAAAAATTACTCGGGTAATTGAGGCCAATACCTATATAAAGCTTCGGATTGCTATCAATAATCCGATATACGAATAAAGTAAATCATAATAGTAAAACCCAATAACAATCCTTGAAAACAAGAACATCATGAAAAAAACATTATTACTAGGTTTTATCGGCATTTTCACCGCTTCCTGCTCCGCGCAATGGGGCAAGAGTATTAAAGGGAACGGCGACACCGTCAGCATCGATCGAAGTGTGGGCGAGTACGACGAGGTAGCCGTATCCGGCTGGTTCGACGTCGATCTTGTAGACGGGAAAGAGGGAAATCTTACTCTAGAGGGACAAGAAAACCTCTTGGAATATATCATTACGGAAGTCGACAACGGCAAATTGAGCATACGAACGGAGAAGGGTGTCAACCTAAAGCCCTCAAGCTGGGAAGACGGTATCCGTATCACCGTTCCGGTGGAACGTATCGACGCGGTCAGCCTCTCGGGATCTGGGGACATTGTTGGGCGGACCACCCTGAAAGCAGGGGATTTCAAAACCGCCATGTCCGGCTCTGGAGATATTACCTTGGATCTTGAGACCGATTCCATGACTGCTGCGATGTCCGGTTCCGGCGATATGAACCTCAGCGGCAAGACGCGGGATTTCGATGCGACCATATCCGGTTCCGGAGACATCAAGGCGTATGACCTTGAAGCCGATAATGTAGAAGCAGTGATTTCCGGCTCGGCCGATATCAAGGTAACGGCGAACAAGAAGCTAAAAGCGAGGGTCTCCGGCTCTGGGGATATCAGCTATCGCGGCAATCCCGAAAAAGTGGACACCAAGACCTCGGGGTCGGGAGATATTTCAAAAGGATAGCAGGATAGTCTTTTCAGAGCCACTCTCCCCAACACGTTCCTACGAACCAATTTGAGAATCAGGGCCGACAAGGTCGTAGCGATATGATCGCTATAAAAATAGAACCAAGAAAGAAGATTTTTTCTCAATTCTTGGTTCTGGTTTTTCCATAGGCCCGATCTGGAAGTAAGATTTCCATAAAGGCCCAAAAAGGATTCTATGATAATAAAATTGATTTAGAGGATGAGCAAAACCCTTTTAATTCGCGATCTCGCTAACAATTTTGATTCGCAATGTAGCTAACAAAGGGTAAGAGCAAACCGTTCTAATTCGCGACCTCGCTAATAAACTTCAATCGGTACAACCGCAGCTCATCATCCTCATAATCCCCATCGAACTCCTCCATGGCCTCGTCGATATCGTCGGTCTCTGCTTCGAGAAAGTATTCGTGGATTTCTTCCTGTTGATCCTCATCAAGTACCTCGTTGACCCAATAATCCAGTTTCAATTTCGTGCCGCTGTAGACAATCTGTTCCATCTCCTGAATGAGTTCGGGCATTTCGATTCCCTTGGAAGATGCAATATCGGTCAAGGGCAGCTTACGATCGACATTTTGGATGATATATAGCTTCAAACTGGAGTTGGCACCGGTGCTCTTGACGACCAGGTCATCGGGCCTTAGAATCTCGTTTTCCTCAACGTAGCCGCTGATGAATTCGATAAAGGGCCTCCCGTATTTTTTGGCCTTCCCTTCCCCTACCCCAATGATATTGGTCAGTTCGTCACGAGAAATCGGATATTTCATGGCCATATCCTCCAGCGAAGGGTCCTGAAAAATGACGAAGGGCGGCACGCCCAATTTATTGGCCTGGGCCTTACGGAGGTCTTTGAGCTGCTTCAGCAACTTCTCATCGGTGACCCCGGTCTTGGCGGTACTGGCGATATCATCGACCTTGTCCTCACTATAGGTATGGTCCTTGGTCATCATGAACGATTCCGGTTGCTTCAAAAAGGATTCCCCTTTTTCGGTAACATGCAGAATTCCGTACTGTTCGATTTCCTTTTTCAGTAGACCCGCTACCAATACCTGTCGGATCAGGGCCATCCAGTAGCTCTTGTCCCGGTCCGCCCCAATACCGAAAACGGATTTCTCGTCCGCCTTGTGGGACGAGACCAAGGCATTCACCTTTCCGATTAGGGTATTGACTATTTCTTTGGACTTGAATTTTTCGTTGGTTTCCTGCACTGTCCGCACCAATTTGACCACATCGTCCTTAGCTTCCTTTTTTTCTTTAGGATTACGGATATTATCGTCCATATCGGCCCCGGCACCCTTAACCTCGTCGAATTCCTCCCCAAAAGAGTGCAGCATAAATTTCCTACGGCTCATCGAGGTTTCCGCGTAGGCAACCACTTCCTGAAGTAGGGCGTTTCCTATTTCCTGCTCGGCCACCGGCTTGTTCGAAATGAACTTTTCCAACTTTTCGATATCCTTATAAGCATAGAACGCTAGGCAATGGCCCTCGCCGCCGTCCCTTCCCGCGCGACCGGTTTCTTGGTAATAGCTCTCTATACTTTTCGGGATGTCGTTATGGATGACGAACCGAACGTCGGGCTTGTCTATACCCATCCCAAAAGCGATAGTGGCGACCACGACATCGACATCCTCCATCAAAAACATATCCTGATATTTGGAACGGGTCTTGGCGTCGAACCCAGCATGGTAGGGCACCGCGCTTATACCGTTGACCTGTAGTACTTGGGCGAGTTGCTCCACTCTTTTGCGGCTCAGGCAATAGATAATGCCCGATTTACCAGCATTTTTTTTCACAAAACGAATGATATCCGAGTCCACTTCCGCCGTTTTGGGACGGACTTCATAGAACAGGTTCGGACGGTTGAAGGATGCCTTAAACGTTTTTGCATCGGGAATGCCCAAGTTCTTGAGAATATCCTCCTGCACCTTGGGAGTAGCGGTTGCTGTGAGTGCGATAATGGGCATGCTTGCATCTAAGCGGTCCACAATTGATCGAAGGTTCCGATATTCGGGCCTAAAATCATGGCCCCATTCCGAAATACAGTGGGCCTCGTCAATAGCGATAAAAGAAAGTTTGACCGATTTTAAAAAATCGACGTAATCCTGTTTGGTCAGTGATTCGGGGGCCACGTACAATAATTTGGTGATGCCGGCGGAAATATCCTCCTTCACCTGTTTCACCTCGTTTTTGGTCAGGGAGGAGTTGAGCACGTGTGCAACGCCGTCATTCGATGAAATACCACGAATGGCATCGACCTGGTTCTTCATCAGCGCAATCAAAGGGGAGACCACAATGGCCGTACCTTCCTGAATCAAGGCCGGAAGCTGATAGCAAAGGGACTTTCCACCCCCTGTAGGCATGATGGCAAAGGTATTATTGCGCGCCAGTAAATTGTTGATTACATCTTCTTGAAGACCCTTGAAGTCAGAAAAACCGAAGTATTTTTTGAGGGAGGCGTGTAAATCGGTGTCTTTCAACACAGTATTGTCATTCATCATGATGGGGTGCTAAAAATCAAATGATTAAGATACATATTTTTTGCAAAGGGAAGAGATGCTCGCATCATAAATTTAGTTCTGGGACGATTTGCATCCGTAATTATGTAAATTTGTCCGCATACCGAAAACCATTTTCTTAAAGATAGAGATTTTTTGAAAACCATTTTATTTTTTAGATAGATTTAGGAAAACCTTGAGCGATACCGATACCATTCTTGCAATAGCGAAAAAGACCATAGAGGCCGAAGCGGATGCCATTGGGCACTTGACCACTTTGTTAAACGGTGATTTCGCGGATGCCGTCAATTGTATCATTGCATCCCAGGGAAGGGTCATCGTTTCTGGCATCGGTAAAAGTGCCATCATCGCCGCCAAGATTGCGGCCACTTTGAACTCTACCGGAACCCCCGCCATTTTTATGCATGCCGGCGATGCCATTCACGGAGACCTCGGCACCATACAGGAAAACGATGTGGTTTTATGCCTTTCAAACAGTGGCAACACGCCCGAAATCAAGATGCTCGTGCCCTTGATACAGCGGGGAAAGAACAAACTCATCGGAATGACCGGAAATCTCGACTCCTATTTGGCCATCCAAGCGGATTTCGTGCTCAATAGTTTCGTGGCCCAGGAAGCTTGCCCGAACAATCTGGCTCCTACAACCAGTACGACCGCGCAGTTGGTCATCGGCGACGCGCTAGCCATCTGCCTGGTGGAAATCAAGGGCTTTAGCAGTGCTGATTTTGCGAAGTACCATCCCGGTGGGGCGTTGGGTAAACGCCTTTACCTAAGGGTTTCTGACATTGTTGCAAACAACCAAAAACCGGAGGTGGACATCCACACCGAAATCAAAAAGGTCATCGTCGAGATATCCGAAAAAATGCTCGGGGCCACCGCAGTGACCGAAAACGGTGAAATCGTGGGAATCATAACGGACGGTGACATCCGCCGGATGCTCAACAAATACGATAACATCAGCGGGGTCATCGCGAAAGACATCATGACCTCGAACCCAAAGACCATTCCTGTTGAAGTTCTCGCCATCGAGGCCCTCGAAATCATGCAGGCTAAAGGTATTTCACAATTGTTGGGCGTAGATGGAAAAAAATATAGCGGTGTCGTACATTTGCACAACCTTATCAACGAAGGAATTTTTTAATGAACTTGTTTAAACCCTTTCTTTTACCTACGAATTTCGCATTCCGTTTCCTAATTTTGACATTTTTCAGTACCGTAGCTTCGGCTATGCTACATAAAAATGGCTTCATTACGAAACGGAAGCCTTCATTCTCGGTTCCAAACAAACAGTTTAAATAAGTTCAATGGCAAAAGCGAATACCAAGTCCCCCGACGAAATGTCGTTCCTCGACCATTTAGAGGAGTTGCGCTGGCACCTGATCCGCTCGGTGTTGGCGGTGGTCATCATCGCTTCGGTCGCGTTCGTTTTCAGCGGATTTGTCTTCGACGTGATTATCTTCGGCCCGAAGAGCATGGATTTTCCGACCTATCAGCTATTCTGCGATATCGCTACCTCATTGGGCTTCGAATCCGATTTCTGTAAGGACGAGCTGCCCTTTACCATACAGAGCCGTACCATGGGCGGACAGTTTTCGGCGGATATTTGGACGGCCATTTGGGTAGGCTTTGTCGTAGGATTTCCCTATATCTTATATGAACTGTGGAAGTTTATCAGTCCGGGATTGCACGAGAAGGAAAGAAAGCATTCGCGGGGATTCATCCTCATCGCCTCGCTATTGTTCTTCATGGGGGTACTGTTCGGATACTATGTGGTCGCTCCTTTATCCATTAATTTTTTGGGCACATACCAAGTCAGCGAACAAGTGCTCAACGAGTTTGACATAGGTTCTTATATTAGTACGGTACGAAGCGCGGTCATTGCCTGTGGGATACTTTTCGAACTTCCGATAATCATCTACTTTTTGACCAAAGTCGGGGTGGTGACGCCCGAAATCCTTAAAAAATACCGTAAGATCGCGCTGGTCGTCGTTCTGATTCTATCGGCGGTAATCACACCTCCGGACGTGGCCAGCCAGATTATTGTGGCCTTACCGGTGTTGGTGCTCTACCAGGTCAGCATCTATATATCAAAGGTGGTGCTGAAGCGAGAAGCAAGAAGGGAACGGCGAAGGCAAAAAGGATTACAGAAGTAAGGACGGACGAAATCAAGAAGCTGTGATTAGATTTTAAACTTGCGCTTAAACTTGAACCTGAATTTGCGCTTGAACCTGCACTTGAACTTGAATTTGACTCAATGAAACTACGAGCCGAAAACATCATGAAATCCTACCGCGGCCGAAAGGTGGTGAAAGGTATTTCTTTGGAAGTCAATCAAGGGGAGATTATCGGTCTCTTGGGGCCCAATGGTGCCGGAAAGACTACCTCCTTCTACATGATCGTAGGTCTCATCAAGCCCAATGGGGGACATATTTATTTGGATGGTACCGACATCACCAAATTCCCAATGTACAAAAGGGCCCAGAACGGCATCGGTTATCTTGCCCAAGAAGCGTCCATCTTTCGAAAATTGAGTGTCGAAAAGAACATTTTGAGTGTGCTGCAATTGAGTAAGATGAGCAAGAAGGAACAGACGATGAAGATGGAATCGCTTATCGAGGAATTCGGTCTGAGCCACATCCGCAAAAACCGGGGAGACCTACTTTCCGGAGGCGAACGCCGAAGAACCGAAATCGCCCGGGCCCTGGCCACCGATCCCAAATTCATCCTATTGGACGAACCCTTCGCCGGCGTAGATCCCGTCGCCGTAGAGGATATTCAACGCATCGTAGCCCAATTAAAGAACAAGAACATAGGTATCCTAATCACCGACCACAACGTACAGGAAACCTTGGCCATTACCGAACGTTCCTATCTCATGTTCGAAGGCGGCATCCTAAAATCGGGCATTCCCGAGGATTTGGCGGCCGATGAAATGGTGAGAAAAGTGTATCTGGGCAAGAATTTTGAGCTTCGCAAGAAACGACTTGATTTTGAGGATTGAAATTATCTGATTTCACTCTGCGCGTTGACCACTATCGAACTTAAAACATATAGCCCAATGATTATGGGCACTGCCAAAAACTGTAGGGTCACCAGCAACACGAGGCTCACGAAGATAAAACCATATCGTAAGGCATTATCTTTAAATCCCCAATTTTTGAACTTTAAGGCGAAGAGTTTGATATTGGCGTTCAGCAGATAGGCACTCAAAAAGGTCAGGCCGATAAGAAACCACTGGTTGAGGATAATTTCGTTCATCATATCGCCATTCTGGTAAAGCAAGATTAGCGGTAAAGACAGTACCAGTAGTGCATTGGCAGGAGTGGGCAGTCCGATGAAGGAATCCGTTTGGTTCTCGTCGATGTTGAATTTCGCGAGGCGGTAGGCGGAGGCCAGGGTAATCAGAAATCCTAATAATGGTAGCGGATTTTCTAAAATCGCCATTCCGATATCCGAGCCGCCCGGGTCTGGGTAATCCCCAGCGTTCCACCCTCCGGTCATGGCCATGCTTAGCAACTGGTACATTACTACGCCTGGCACCAATCCGCTGGTGATGACATCAGCCAACGAATCGAGCTGTAAGCCCAAGTCACTTTTTACGTTGAGAGCCCGTGCGGCGAGTCCATCAAAAAAGTCGAAGAAAATTCCCAAAAAAACAAATAGCGCCGCCAGCCCCAATTGGTTCTGTACGGCGAAAACGGTGGCAACGCATCCACTGAAAACGTTGAGCAGCGTAATTAAATTTGGAATGTGGCGCTTCATACTGATTTGGTCTTTTCGGGGTACCGCGCCTAAAAATAAGACAATTTCTTATCAATCAGGTCAGCCCATTATTTATTCGGATATTTGCGGAATTGTAAAGCAGTAAATTAATGAGTTCGAAACAATTTCTTCTTACTCTTGCCATCCTTATCCAAGCGGTCGGGCCTGCCAAAAAATCCATCGTATCCAAAATGCTGTCGAAACTTTTTCTCCTGCTCTTTATCGTCTTTTTTTCGACCATTGGGCAGGCCCAGAAACCAGAGCTGACACCACTCTCGAAAATCAGCGTACTGACCACAGGTTCGGGCAACGAGCTCTACTCCTCTTTTGGCCATAGCGCTATTCGAGTCAAAGATCAAAACTTGGGCATCGATGCAGTCTACAATTACGGGATGTTCGATTTTACCACCCCCAATTTCTACACTAAATTTACCCGGGGAAAACTGGACTATACTCTCGCTCGGCAGCGCTATGATTACTTTCTTCTAGGATATCAGGAGGAAAAACGGTGGGTCCGGGAACAGGTGTTGAACCTGGACTTGGAAGACCGCCAGCAGTTGTTCGATTTTTTGGAAACCAATTACCTGCCCGAAAATCGGGATTACAAATATGATTTCTTCTACAACAACTGTGCGACGAAAATTTGGGATGTGCTCAAGGAGGTATATGACGACCGCCTGAGCTTCGAAGAAACCTATGTGACCGATCGATATTCACACCGTGAACTGATCCGGCAAAACGTACCGATCAACACTTGGTCCGGCTTCGGCATCGACCTGGCCCTGGGCTCGGTCATCGACGACGTAGCAACGCCAAAGGAATACATGTTCTTGCCGGAGTTTATCATGAAACAAATGGATAAGGCGCAGCTGTCGGACCCGGATGACAAATCCGCATCAATCGCAAAGAACCAACAAAATCCGAGACCTCTTGCCTCCGAGCCGAATACCCTCTATGACGCGGGGCCGGTGGATAATTCCACCCCATTTCTTTTATCTCCGGGATTCTGGCTTACACTCATTCTACTGGCCGTGCTATTAATGACCTATCAGGATTTCAAATCGAACCTACGCCGGCGCTGGCTTGATTTTATCCTGTTTTTTATCACCGGCGCGGCCGGCCTGTTGATGGTATTTCTTTGGTTTTTCACCGACCATACCGCTACCGCAGGGAACTTCAATCTCTTATGGGCCTTTCCGCCCAATCTGATCCTGGCCTTTGTGGTGGCACGTAAACGAGGTCCCAATTGGGTTGCGAAATACGGCATCCTTTTGCTCATCCTTTTGGCCGTCGCCTTAGTGGTATGGCTCTCTGGAATCCAGATTTTCTCGCCGCTTATTATAGTGGTGTGGTTGGCTTTGGCCGTCCGATACATCTTTCTATATTGGTCGTACCAAACCCCTAAAATTGCCTGAACCGATAAAACCATAATTAGCCAAATACCACCGATTGCAAAGCTGTATACTTAATGTATAACTTAACAAAGAACTACGTCGCTGAACACAAAAATGCATCACAGAGCACTGAATTGCATAAATGAAGCCATAAAAACAAAACCTTTTCACTTGAAAAAAATATCCAATCCGTATCCTAAACATTCCCCTACCCTATGAACCTGCTGACCGTTGAGAACATTTCGAAATCCTACGGGGAGCTGGTG
This sequence comes from Pricia sp., assembly GCA_049683055.1. Taxonomy (GTDB): domain Bacteria; phylum Bacteroidota; class Bacteroidia; order Flavobacteriales; family Flavobacteriaceae; genus Pricia. The sequence goes on along the minus strand of JBAUIP010000028.1, from coordinate 432 downwards.
CTTTTTCAGGATTTATCTTTTGGGATAAACAAGGACCAAAAAATCGCCCTCATTGCCAAAAATGGCACGGGGAAAACATCCATCCTTAATATTATGTCCGGGGAGGATGCCCCGGATAGCGGACAAGTCAATTATCGCAAAGGCATCCGGATATCCTTTCTGGACCAAGAACCAGATCTGAATCCGGAGCTGACCGTCGAAGAATCCATTTTTGCTTCGGACAACGAAATCCTGAAGGTCATCCACCGCTATGAAAAAGCCTTGCAAAATCCGGAGGATGCCGATGCCTACCAGTCCGCTTTCGAGGGGATGGAGCGGTTCAATGCGTGGGATTTTGAGACACTCTACAAGCAAATCCTCTTTAAACTCAAGTTGGAAGACCTGAACGCCAAGGTAGGAAAACTCAGCGGGGGGCAAAAGAAACGTCTTGCC
>JBAUIP010000027.1:0-3120 GCA_049683055.1 Pricia sp. | reverse complement strand
ACCCACCAGCTGGTCAATAAAAAGGTCAAGTTCAAAGACCTTGGACTGCTTATCGTTGACGAGGAACAGAAATTCGGCGTCTCGGTGAAGGATAAGCTAAAATCCATCAAAGAAAATGTCGACGTGCTGACCCTGACCGCAACGCCCATCCCGCGTACCTTACAGTTTAGCCTGATGGCGGCCCGCGACCTTTCGGTCATTAATACCGCCCCGCCGAACCGGTATCCTATCGAGAGCCGGGTCATCGGTATGTCCGAAGATGTGATCCGAGATGCCATCAGCCATGAAATCGAGCGTAGCGGACAGGTCTTCTTTATCCACAACCGCATCGAAAATATCAAAGAGGTGGCCGGAATGATACAACGCCTCGTTCCCGACGCCAAAGTCGGAATCGGCCACGGCCAGATGGAAGGCAAAAAACTCGAAAACCTGATGCTCAGCTTTATGGATGGCGAATTTGACGTACTCGTATCGACCACCATCGTCGAAAGCGGCCTCGATGTCACCAACGCCAACACCATTTTTATCAACAACGCCAACAACTTCGGCCTTAGCGACTTGCATCAGATGCGCGGCCGGGTGGGGCGGGGCAATAAAAAAGCCTTCTGTTATTTTATCACTCCCCCGTACGACGTCATGACCACCGACGCCCGCAAGCGAATCGAGGCTCTGGAGCAGTTCACCGAACTCGGTAGCGGATTCAATATCGCCATGAAAGATCTGGAAATCCGTGGTGCCGGAGACCTGCTCGGCGGGGAACAAAGCGGATTTATCAACGAAATCGGCTTCGAGACCTATCAAAAAATACTCGCGGAGGCCATCGACGAACTCAAGGAAAACGAATTCAAGGAACTCTACGAAGAGGTCGAGGGCCACCACGATAAAATCTTCGTCAAGGAAACCCAGTTGGATACCGATTTCGAGCTCCTTTTCCCCGACGACTACATCAACAACATTACCGAACGCTTGACCCTCTACACCGACCTCAACCAGGTAAAAGACGAAGAGGGCTTGCAGCAATTCGAGGCCCAGCTCATCGACCGTTTCGGGGAACTGCCCTCGCAAGCCGAAGACCTGCTCAACTCCGTACGCATCAAGTGGATCGCCACCTCTATTGGACTAGAAAAAATCGTGATGAAACAGCGGAAAATGATCGGTTATTTCATCGCCGACCAGCAATCCGAATTTTATCAAAGTGCGGCTTTCACTAGAGTGCTGCAATTTGTACAGACGCATCCGCAAATCTGTAAAATGAAAGAGAAAAAGACCCGGAACGGTTTAAGGTTACTCCTGGTCTTTGAGGATGTGACCAGTGTTGACAGGGCATTGGAGGTTTTGGAACCTTTTGCTGAGATACCGATGGTGGTGGAAGAAGGGTAACGGTGGCAGGTTGACAACAACAATCAAAGAGTCAATCCTGATTTAAGCATGCCCTAAATCCATCTTTCTATTTTTTACCCTTATCTTCGAAATATCATTCAAATCGTAAGTCGTACTATGAAACTCGACCCAAAAGAAAAACTGGCCTTGGCCAACGTCATAGACTCCGTCATTCAAGCAGACGGTATCGTACACCCCGGAGAAATGAGCGCCCTCGGCAAACTCATGGACCGTTTCAACTTTAACGGCTACGACATCGAGCAAGCCAGAAATCTAGATACCGACCAAGGCCTTGTCACTCTCAACGCCATGCCCTATTCCAAAAAGAAAGAGCTGGCCGCCATTCTAAGAGAATTGTCCATTGCCGACAACTACATGCACGAAAACGAAATTGAGCTGGTCATTGAGGTGTTGTCCACGATTGGGTTGGATGGGGAGACGGAGTAGTAATCAATAATAAATATGGATTAATTCTTTATATTTGAGGACTGACCAAACCTTCGAAATGCCCTCTATTTTTACTGAAGTCTGCAAGAAGGATGACTCATTCGATGTTATTGATCGGATTTTTAAAGATAGATATCATCTCAACAATTTCAATAGAGGAAATAGCTTAGAAACATTAAAACCCTATTTTAAACATCTTCGAAGCAACATCTATGTGTTGATAGAACATCCTTATGTTGATAAGGTATACAGGGATAGCTACTACAATTATTATTCATCAAAAAACGATTTCTATCATCGAGATTGCTTAAGGCTTTCCTTTTTTGATTCGAAAATCGTGCCCGAAGATTTTAGAGACCCGACAAAAAAGGACAAAATTCAAAAAAGTTATCTCGGCTTCCTTATCCTAAGACCAACATTCCCATACATCATCGGAAGATCGGTCTTAAATCCAAAAGCAATTCACAAAAAAAACTTTAAAATCTGCAATGTTGCGGTAGATGTTACGGCAAACTCCTTAAAATTAAAAGTTGAGGGCTTCCCTTACGCGTCCCAAAATACAGAAACCATTACATGCGCAGAGACAACAATATGGTCTTTGATGGAATATTTTGGAATGCGGTACGCAGAATATACCCCCGCTCTGCCATCTAAAATAACGAGTATCCTATCCGCTCAATCATTCGAGCGTTTATTACCCTCAAAGGGCCTTACTGCACAGCAAATATCTTTCGCCCTCAAAGAACTCGGATTTGGGGTAAAGATCTATTCCAAAATTGCCTACAAAGACGACTTTCTCGAATTATTAAAGGTGTATGTTGAATCCGGTATTCCAGTTGTCGGACTTATCCAAAATAAAAAAGGAATCGGTCATGCACAAAATATCATAGGAAGGGCAAAATTTTCGGACGCCAATATAGATGGTCTCAACAAACCGGAAGATTATGGAAACGGCGTTTTGGTACATGATTTTGAGTGGCTAAACCTCGAATATGTATTTGTTGACGACAATCACCCACCCTATCAATTGGCAGAATTGACAAAGCCTTCGAGCTTTTACGAAGATTCTAAATGGACTGGTTGCGAATTGACCAACTTTATCGTTCCATTGTATCCGAAAATATATCTAGAGGCCAGCGAAGCTAGAATATTGGCAAAATCCATTTTGAGGACGGCCATACAAAATCTGGGGCTCCTGAAAAATGAGGAAATCATCTTCAAGGTTTTTTTGACCTCTTCACGATCCTACAAAAATGAGCTTACAACGAATGATTCGTTGGAGGAGGTTCCGAA
>JBAUIP010000026.1:0-6028 GCA_049683055.1 Pricia sp. | reverse complement strand
CATGCCAGCTCCTCCTCCAAGTGCAGGCGGCCCACAAGGCCCGGAAAATTTTATCCTGAATGGAGGTTTCGAAGACGGTGATGGTGATGAGTTCACCAATTGGGGCAAATTCAATGGTGCGGACCGAATGACTCAAGAGACCGAAGATGTCTTCGAAGGTTCAAGAGCGTTGAGAGTGGAGAACCCCGAGGGCGGAGATCAATTTTTGACCCAGTTGGTCAGTGATGGCGTGCCCACCGAAAATGGGGCTATGTACACTGCATCGCTTTGGATCAAGGGTGGGCCAGGCACTATCCGCTTTTCGACCAATGCCAGCGACGGCAGTACGGCGCAATATGGTGGCGATACAGAAGTTACCGAAGATTGGTCGCAAATTGTGTTCACCTTCACGGCCAATACCGATGAGACCCAAATAGTTCTTGATATGGGAGCATCTGCCGCTACTTACATCGTTGACGATGTCCAACTGATATCAGGTGGCGACCCCGCTCCTGCGCCAGGTGGGGGAGAACCGACTGAGCCCGAAGGCCCGGAGAATATTGTCCTGAACGGCGGCCTTGAAGACGGAGACAACAATGAGTTCGCCAATTGGAGTAAGTTCAACGGCGAGGACCGAATGACCCAAGAGACCGAAGATGTCTACGAAGGCGATAGGGCCATGAGAGTGGTGAACCCCGAAGACGGTGAACAGTTCCTGACCCAGTTCGTCAGCGATGCCGTACCCACCGAAAACGGAGCTATGTACACCGCTTCGTTCTGGATCAAGGGAGGCCCAGGTAACGTACGTATTTCGACCAACGCCGATACCGGTGAGACAGCGCAGTACGGCCCGGACACCGATGTGACCGAAGATTGGTCCCAAGTGGCCTATACCTTTACCGCCAATACCGACGAGACCAGGATTGTGCTCGATTTAGGGGCCAGTGCGGCGACTTATATCGTTGACAGTATTGAACTGATAGAAGCGGAAGAGGAGGAGGAAAACTGATCACCAACCATAAAAGGTTCTTTGACCGCCTCCACACTTGAAATATTTAAAAGGCCCCGATGCTGAATCTTGGTTTCCAATCCTGAATAACGGTCGGAAGTATTTTTCCGCCAAATCAAAAAAAATGATATGAGAATTCAAAAGTTATATTTTCTTTTTATTGCAACGTTTTTCCTTTTTTCCTGCGAAAGCGATGATAACACCTCTTCTCCCGAACCTATCAACCTATCGTTCGAGGTACTGAAATCCGATAGTAACCCTAGCCGAATTCTGGTGGATAATACCAGCAGCGGAATCGAGGGTTTGACCAGTTATTGGCAGTTTACCGAGGGTGGCGAGCAGGTCGCGGATGAGGCCGGCCTTGAAAACTTCCTGTACGAAGTCGAGGGCGACTATGTGATTACCTTGTCCGTTGAAACACCCTCCGGAGTGCAAACGGCTACCCAGACTGTTAGTGTCGGTGGTTTTGAGGTAGAAAGTTTTTGTGAAGACAATACGGCCCAACTCTTGGCGGGTACTTGCGAAGAGGGCGAAACCGGTAAGACTTGGGTATGGAGTAAATTGGCAGGCGCCTACGGCGTCGGACCTACCGGGAACGGTAGCGGAACCGGTCATGATAGTGCCGATCCCATCGATATTTCTTGGTATACCCATCCTGCCAACGGATTTCTTGAGGAAGATGGTTCCTCTTGCGCCTATGACGACAAGTACATTTTTAGACAAAACGACCAGAATACCTACATCAACCAGAACAACGGCGATTACACTTGGGTCTGGTCCTGGGCCAATGTCGAACTCGGCACCGATCTAGCGGAATTTGAGGATGGATGCCACGAAAGCATTGAGCCCGATAGCGCCAATTGGACCTTGGAGTACCGTACCGGTAGCGACGGTCAGGAATACCCGTGGATCATCTTTTCCAAAGGCTCGACCATTGCCTATTACGACGGGAATTCCGAATATGAAATCGTGGATATTACCGAAGATCAGATGGTGCTTCGAAGTATCGGGGCCGACCCGAACTCGGAGCCGAACGGATGGCGCTATTACACCTTGATCCGCGAAGGTGTTGAGGAAGAAATACCCGAAGAGGGCGAACCGGAACCCGATACCGCTTTGAAAAGCGTCGCCACCACCTTCTCCGTAGGCATGGCAGTACAGGCCAATCGCCTGACCGGAATGCACGATTCTATATTGAGAAGGGAATTCAACAACCTGACCGCGGAGTACGAAATGAAAATGAACATTATGTATCCTCGGGAAGGTGAGTACGATTTCACCGCTGCCGATGCCATCGTCGATTATGCCGTGGCCAATGATATGGATGTTCATGGGCATGCCCTTATCTGGTACAACGCGACTCCCTCTTGGGTTGAGAATTTCTCCGGTACCGATGCGGAATTCGAGGCGATGGTCGAAGATTACATCACCACCGTGTTGGAACGTTATAAAGGCAGGGTCCGTTCTTGGGACGTAGTCAACGAAGCTATCAATGATGGATCGAATACCCTTCGCAACTCCGTTTTCTTGGAGAGGATGGGGGAAGATTACATCGCCAAGTGCTATCAGTTTGCGCGCAATGCCGATCCCGACGTACTTCTTTTTTATAACGATTACAATATCGAGTTCGATACCGGCAAGCGCGATGCGACCTTTGCTATTGTAGATAATTTGCTCGCGCAAGACCTGATCGATGGTGTAGGGGCGCAAATGCATATCTCCTACACTTTCCCTTCGAGGTCACAGATACAAGGTTTTGTAGACGCCACGGTTTCCCGGGAACTTTTGGTACATTTCTCGGAGCTGGACATTAGGGCGAACCCCGATAATGATCTCACGACCTCTTTGACGACCGCCCGAGCCGTACAGCAGCAGGCTAAGTACAGAGAGGTAGTAGAAATCTACGATGCCATTCCCGAGGAGTACAAATTCGCGATTACAGTATGGGGATTGCGGGATACCGAGACTTGGCTGATCGATTTCTGGGGCCAACCTGATTGGCCTTTGATGTACGATGCCAACTTCAATATCAAAAAAGCCCACACCGGATTTTTGGAAGGACTAGAATGATGCCAAGAGGATTACATTAACCGCCAACCACTTATGAGGTTAAAATCCCCCAAATGTGAAGGGCCGCAAAAACTTTCGTTTTGCGGCCTTTTTTTCGCTCAAAGGCATCATCCTATTTCTCTTGATAAGGATCTAAAGTTTCAATACTTCCATCCGGCCGGTAGGTGATTTCGGCCACTTTGACCGATCGCAAATGTGTAACCCCTTTTGACAAGCTGGAGTCGTGATAGAAGAGATACCACTTGCCATCCACTTCACAAATGGAATGGTGGGAGGTCCACCCGACTACGGGGTTCAAGATTCGACCGCCATAGGTAAACGGGCCGTAGGGGTTGTCGCCGATGGCATAACAGATGTAATGCGTGTCACCGGTAGAATAGGAGAAATAGTATTTCCCATTGTATTTGTGCACCCAAGCGGCCTCGAAAAATCGTTTGTCGCTGTCTTTGGACAAGAACAGGTTTCCGCTCTCGTCCAAAATTTCGATTTCCTTTGGCGTTTCGGCGAACTGCAACAGGTCATCGGTCATCTTGGCGACGATGGGCAACAGGGCTGGCTCGTCCGGTTTTGGAAGTTCATTGATTTCGTTGTATTTATTGTCACGGTACTTTTGAAGCTGACCGCCCCAGATGCCGCCAAAGTACATGTAATAGTAGCCGTCATCGTCCTCAAAAACGGCGGGATCGATGGAGTAACTGCCCTCAATGGCTTTGGGCTCGGCGGTAAAGGGTCCGGTAGGCGAATCGCCGACCGCGACACCAATTTGAAAGCGGCCCTCAAGATTTCTGGCAGGGAAGAAGAGATAGTATTTCCCATTCTTGTGAGCGGCATCCGGAGCCCACATCTGGCGTTCGGCCCAAGGGACATCCTTGACGTGAAGGGCCACGCCGTGGTCAACGGCCTCGCTATCGATGCTATCCATCGAAATCACGTGATAGTCTTCCATAGCGAAATGGTCGCCGTTATCGTTGAAGGGGATGCCCGCGTCGATATCATGTGAGGGGTAGATGTAAATTTTCCCGTCGAACACATGAGCCGACGGATCCGCCGTGTAGATGTGGTCGACCAACGGCTCGGAAATGGCACGCTGGTTCAGGTCGTCAAAATCGATGTTTTCAATGGAATCTTCTGGCATAATCAGATATATTGAGTTTTATTGATTTGAGCCGGGTGCCAGTTATTTAGACTGCCTTCACCTCGTTTTTTCCGGCCGGCGGGCACTGATATCATAGCTTTGCAATTTGTCTCCTCGACTGCGCTCGGGATGATAAACTTCGGATTTTGAGTTTTGGCGCCCGTAGTTTATAACTTTCTACTGCTGCTCTATCCGTCGCGTCTTCAAGTCCCCTTCTATCGTCAGCTCCATCCTTTTGTTAATTTCATAAAAATACAATAACGCGATACCGATTAAAAAAGGAGCGGCCGCATACACACTTATCGAAAGCTTGATGCCGTTGATGGCCTGCGGGTCTTGTTCGGCCAGCTGGGGGCTGTATCCGTAAGCGCCCAAAATTGCGGCGACCAATGCGCCGCCGAAGGTCAGTCCCAATTTCAGCCCGACCATCATAGCCGAAAAAATGGTGGCGGTCGCCCTGCGATGGTTCTTCCATTCGGAATAATCGGCAACGTCGGCAATCATGGCCCACAGAAGCGGGATGGTTATACCATAGAAAAAACCGTGGAGTATCTGGGTGACAAAGATTATGGCGATAGCATCCGGTGGATAAAAGTAGAATACGATCAGAAACACAGTGGATAGAAACAACGCTACCGCAAAAACATCCCGCTTCCCGTATTTATCGGCCAATTTTTTGGAAAAAGCGATACCGACAATCATAAAAATAATCCCACCAGCATTAAAGACGCTGAACCCGTACCCCGCGACATCGTCTAAATTGGTTATCCCTAAACCGCTGAAAAAATCGGTAAGTGCGGGAGCGCTCACGTAATTTACAAAATAATAGATGTACATTCCGCCTTTTAAGGCAAGGGTTACAAAAACCAGCGTGGTCAGCGTCAACATGATGATCCACGGCCTGTTTTTGACCAAGTCGCCAAGATCCTCCTTAATACTCGATTTTTGACCTGGAGAGGGCACCACCCTTTCCTTGGTCGTAAAAAAAGTAATGAACAACAATATAGTGCCACTGATGGCCAAAAAGGTCATGACCGTCTCGAAACCGGCCGCCTTGTTGCCGTCGCCAACAATGTTCACGATAGGGTAGAGCAGCACCTGAATGATGAACTGGGCGACCATCACGGCCACGAACCGATAGGATGAAATACTGTTGCGTTCGGCCATACTTCCCGTAATTACTCCGCTCAAGGCGGCATAGGGTAGGTTATTGGCCGCATAAAGCACCAACAACAACGTGTAGGTTACCGCCGCATAAATGACTTTTCCGGTCGGCCCGAAGTCGGGGGTGCTAAAGGCCAGCACCGATACGATGCCGAACGGAACGGCCGTCCACAGAATCCACGGTCGGAACTTGCCCCAGCGGGTATTGGTCCGATCAGCGATCATGCCCATGAGCGGGTTAAAGATAATCGCCGCGAAAAGGCCGACGAAAAAGATAATCGCACTGGCCGTTTCGGTGGGGATTTGGTAGACATCGGTGTAGAAAAAGGCGATAAAGGTCATCAAAGTCTGAAAGATGAGATTGGCCGCCAAATCGCCCACGGCATAGCCGACCTTTTCCTTAACCGATAATTTTTGAACATCGTTATCCATAGTGGTTGTTTTTGTTTGGTTGTTGGGTAGGATTCGGAACGCGCTCCGTTTTCAGATTTCCGAAAGAAGTCAACTCCCGGTATGAACACCTCTATTGCCCTCTTCAATCTTGTTGTTGAAACTATTGATTGCTCTCTGCGACAGCGTTGCTTTCTTTGGCCTTTAGAGCCATTACCTTATCGTATATTTTTTTGCGTTTATAATCCTTATCGAAGAACAGGGGATAATTTGTCCTCCCA